>JARKQF010000280.1 GCA_029973975.1 Paludibacter sp. | reverse complement strand
ACCGTGCGAAGCACCTCAACCTATGCTCAATCAACTAATCAGCTAATCCTCAAATCTTCAAATCAACTAATCAGCTAATCAACTAATCGATTCCACATTCACACTTCATGCTCAAATTTCCTTTTCCTTCAATCTAAAGCCGCATCTGCATCAGACATTAGGCATTAGAAATTAGAAATTAGAAATTAGAAATTTTTCTTGCTTCTTCCCGGCTCAGTTCGCTTACGCTCACTCGCCTCTCCCGCTTCCTCCCCGGCCGGCACCCCGAAAGGTACCTGCCGGAAAGATTGGGATGAAAAAGCAACTGTGTATAGTCTAATTATGGCTCAACAATCAAGAAAGGAGCAGGATTAGGATTAGGAGCTACACCTACAGTTGTTGATTGAATATCTGGTCTTGCTTGCAGTGTTTGATATGCAATATCGTGAGCATACAGGTCTACCCAAGGACACTCTTCTCCAGGATTCGTGCCAGCTTCAGTATGGACATCTCCAACACCTGTGCCAGTTGTAGGAACTGTGACAGCATCAACTGCTAATGCAATATTTTGGGCAGTCAAACCTTGCCATGAAGCTACTCCAGCTACAGAATGATCTAATGTTACTCTGATATAAATTGACTGTCCATCAGGCCCAACAAAAGTAGCAGGAGCTGGCGGCACGACATTAACAGTATTAGTATATGTAGCCGGAATAGCACCTGTTCCATTTGCGGGTCCTGTCATCGTAACAGCACCGGCAAAATCAGAAGTATATGCCCATTCAACAGTTACATGTTCAAGAGGATCAATATTTGTAAGTTGTAAACTAAAATTATATGCTTCAGACCAATTGGCAGCTGTCATCTCATAGTAAAGAACGTTTTCGCCAAAATCATAAAGCACTCCTTCGGGAGCGTCTGGATCATAGGTTGCGGAGACCAAATCAGATAAACAACGATTCACATTTGTTCCATAACCAGTCTCAAGTGCAGAGTTGTCTGCAGTCCTGTTTGCGATGTCAAGTGTAAAGGCATTTGCAGGTTCAATTTTATATACTTTCAAATTTTCAGAAACACAACCACCATCACCTTCTGGAGCTGTGTTGACAACTTGAATTACTACAAAAACAGGATTAGTTGGGTCGTATGCAAAACTCTGCCATGTAAGTGAAATAGAGTTTGCATCAGCAGTAAGTAAATTATAATGACCTGAACCAGCTGCTAATATTGGCCCACCAATTACCGCTCTATTTGCAGTTAGAGTGCCTGCTGCCATAAAAGCAGGGTCTTGGGTTACAAACCATAAGTACTCTTTAGTACCATCGGGTGTTGGAACATTTACTTCATATGTGTATGGTTGTCCTGCGATAGGATGCAACGCATCAGGCGTTAAACATGTTACAGGCCTTGGTGCAAGCTGCGCAAAAGCAGTTGAGGAGAAACCTACGGCAAAAATTGCCAGGATGAGAATTAAAAGTTGCTTTTTCATTGTTGTAAGTTTTAAAAGTTTGTAATCAGATTGTTTTGAAAAATCAAAATGTTTGTTTTTTGTGTTTTGTCCATAATGGACGGTGTTTTGTTTTGTTAAACTTTTGTTTGTTTTACCCTTTTCCGGGGTTATTTTCTGGTTTCCTTTCTCATAGGCAGGGATTTTGGTGAAACATGTATTTGAATTGGGGGCAAAAATTCCGGCCGGCCCTGTCGTTGTGGGAGAACAATGGCACCGGCTGGGCCGGAAATATCTTATAACAGGCAAGGTTGTTGCCTGTAGTGAATAGATATAGTTGTATTTGTGCGTTCAGTTTCATTGTTTTCTGCTTTAATACAGTTTGATTACTTCCGGCCTTGGCCGCACCAGTATATTCCGTGT
>JARKQF010000265.1 GCA_029973975.1 Paludibacter sp. | reverse complement strand
GTTAGTAATCACCTTCCCCATGAAAATGCAGTTCAGGAAAGTCACAGACTGTTCAATACCGGCAATCTGCATGGAAGAACTGAATATTCCCTGATTTTTGACATTAGTAAAATCAAGGTCGCCGGTGATGATTTTGTCTTTGATCAGTACCGCTTTGCCTTTGTTTATATCAGAAATTATCTTGCCTGCAGCAATACCGTTGTTCAGCTCTTTAACCGTGCCGGCCTTACAGCTGCCTGAGGTTAATAATATAAACAGAAGCGCGGGAATGAAATATTTCATAGAATTGAGTTTGTGCCCTGCAAAGTAAGCAAAAATTAAACCGGCTTGCACCATTATTGAAACCTTACGAATTGCATTCGACGGATTTTTTTCGGGCAAACCGGCTCAGAAATGCTGTTTACTCTACAACAAATGTTTTTACAACCGGCTCTGAATTATCGGTTCCAAGGGAAATGACCACTTCATACACTCCTTTTGGCCAGCCGTTGTTTGGCACAGACAAGCTCGATTGCAGATTAAAAGTGGTGCCTCCTTCAGGCGTGTTCAGGGTTACCGCATCAATTGCTACCCTGCTTTCACCCTGATAAAACCACGAGAAGGTAACAGCTGTGCCTCCCGGCGCATTTTTTACTATGACTGAGCAGAAGATTTCAGGGGTGTCGGTACTGAAAACCGGTTGATCGGCCGGGCATCGGTTGTCAGTTACTGATTCACAAACCATTACATCCGTAATGTGCGCCGTGGAGACGTTGCAACTGTGCATGAAAAATGCCAGTCCGGAAACGGCAAAAGCTAAAATAATTGATTTTTTCATTTTGTTGATTTTTAGGGTTAATTAATGTGTTCTGTTGATTGAGAATTCACCTACTGATGTTATATTCCGGAAAAATTCACCGGTGGACGGATCCCTGTAGGAGCCATTCCTGAAGATGATGCTGCCCGTTACCGGCTCTCCGGGATTGCCTATTGAGATTATGCGGACTTCCATATCTGAAAATGATATTTCAATGCCATTGATTTTGATACCCGAGTATAACTGTATTCCCGGTGGGTCAGAAACCTCCGGCGGATGAACATGGTAAGTTCCTGTTTTAAACTCGTGTAGGTACAGATACCATTCGAATCCTTCCATATCTTTTGATGCTGCTTCGATATTCAGAATGATTTCGGTTGTTCCGGTATTATGATTGTAGTGTTGTTCCTTAAATGACTTCAGGTTTTCGTTGAGAGTAACCCTGAAGTCGCGAAAATCACCGCCATCGATTACCAGGTAGGATATGGAAGCATGATTTGTGCTTTTTTCATCCCTGTTTTCTCTGTCATTGATTTCAGCCTCCTTGTCATTGTCGTCACCCGGCCGCTCTTCGTTCCTGTTGTTCCGGCTTTCTTCCTCTTTTTCATCGCTGCACACAATGATTTTTCCCGCATCAATCGCCGACTGACCTGTTTTGTTGGAATAAGTCTTTTTAACAATGGAATTATTTGTTTTCAGGGATATTTCGAAATTTGTGATAACGGTGGGCAACGAGAGTTCAAAAACACCGTTTCTGGAATAGATCTGGGAATAGTCTTCCTCCCCCCATGTAATGGTTATCTGGGCTGCTGTTCCATTGCCATTGCATCCTATTGCTTCTCCTTTAACATATGTCATCGGGGGAACAGACAGGTCCATGCGGGTTTTCTTGCCGGCTTCAGTAGCTTCACAAAGCAGTGAAATCATAAAACCGCGGTAATTCATTTCTACTTTACATTCTGTTTGAGCAGGGATTATCGCTTTGTAATTTCCATAATCATCTGTAATGACAGCTGTTTGATCAGCGCTTAGAAGTACGCCGGCCACCCCTCTGCCATTGCGGTCGGTGACACGCCCTTCAAGAAATGCTATGTCATCGCTGTCTTCACCAATCCCCCACGTACTGAAGTGCTTTACCTGAGCAATATAGTATCCTTCTTTCAGTTCAGCCTTCCCTTCGGACTCCCAAATTCCGTTTGCTTCATTAAAGTGCCACAGACCGGTGGAAGCAGGGGGATTACCGGACAGAACGGCAGGAACGGGAAACTTAATGACAGCACTGGAATTTTTCCTGAGATTCAATAGTTTCCCTTCCTTCGAAACTATTTCTATCATTGCCATGGCATAGCATCGGAGCCTGGTATTTTTATCTATATCCCCGGCCTTAAAATCACTTCCCTGCACCTTAGATAACTGATCAACATCCAAAGGATCAATAACAGCGAGAAAAACAGTTGACTCCAAGGCATCTCCGTCGATGTCAGCTGCGTTTAAACTCAATAAGGTTCCATTCCGGGATTCCACTTCAGCCTGATTCGCTGCATCAGAAACGCTGAAGGAATTTACCTCCTCTTCAGTGGGATCGTGTGCAAGCAATTGAATTCTGATTTGATTTACCGGTTCATCGGCATTCAGCGCCCGGCTTAAAGTGAAATATCCTTTTTTCGTTATTTTCAGCAAAGGTCTGGCATCGTCTGCATCCACCGTTTCAAAAAGAAAGGTCCCGTCTTCACCGGTTAGAACCATTTGCGAACCTGCGAAAACATAAGCTCCTGACAAAGGTTTGTTTCCGGAATCAGTCACTATACCTGAAACAACCATTTTTCTGCCTGAACAAGCCGAAATCATTATGCCGGAAATGCTTATAATAAATATAATCTTCAGGATTCTCATACGTTTATTTGTTTTGGATATTTTTTTTGATTTTCCTGATTGCGAAATAGATAATCAGAACAGCCGCAACAGCCAATAGCGCCAGAATAATGTATCCCAGAAGGAGATTTTCATGAACATCCTCATCTGACCCGGTTTCAGTTATTCTGGCATTCTCCTGATTTTCTTCAGATGCAAATGTTGTCCACCATTTTTCCTGGGGAAGTGAACTCAGCATTTCAGATCCGTTAACATCCAGACGTATACCCTGTCCGGAGGAAAAGACCTTTTCATCTCCTGCCTCAGTTTTTCCGTCCAGCAGGATCACATCGCCATCGAGGCTAAAGGCCCGGGCCTTATCATTTTCCAGATCAACGATGAATTCAGTATTTTTTCCGATTACGGCCGGAGTCATATCTATGTTGTATGCCCCTCCAGTTTCATCGGGATTATTTTTATTTAATGCAGTGAGAAAAACATGAAAATGCCCGCCATGCTGATAACTGTTAAAATGTGCTTTACCCTTGATCATGTATATGGTCATGTATTCAGGGGTGCAATATCCTATTCTCAGTGCAGAACCTTTCTGCATATTTATCATGCCCCACCTGCTTTTACCTTTCTTCAGTTCAATCGTGCAATTGCCCCGGAAGGCCCTTACACTTTCAGTAGTTCTTAATTCTGCAGGAAATTTCCCTACAAAGGAGATAATGGTATCCTGGGTAACAGGTTCAATATATGATGTTTCAATGCTTTGCCGGGCGCCACTGGTAATCGCCATGTGAATATTCTGTAGCGGCAGGCTTTTAATGGGGCTTTCAAGCCATTCGAAAATCACATTCCGTACTTCTCTGCTGTTGGTAATGGAGTTTTCCCTTATGGATGTGGAATGCCACAAATCCTGCAGCTTGTAACTTATTACCCCATTAAGGTACGCGGAGCTGGCATAGGTAATTCCATCCCAGGGAATTACATAAATGTTTCCGAATTCAAATTCCAGGTCGCGATTGCCGGTTGCCGGTTTTGCATTCAGGATTCTCAGAAATGAACTGCTTTCATGCAGCTGCTCAATGGCTGTACGATGCTTCCTGAACCATATTGCACCAAATTTTCCGGCATAATATCCCCAATCATATACGCCATGGTGGGGTGTTCCCACGGTAATCAGTTTCCTGACCAATGGTTCGGTATAGAGTTCCTTGTTGAGCAGGTAATTGCGTGCGATCAGCCCTCCCATTGAATGACAGATAAGATCCACTTTTGCTGCTTTTATTCCGCTTTTTCGTAGATGATTCAATTCTTTATTGACATCAGCGGCAAGTTTAGTCGATTGATTATCAATACTTTCATCCGAGCCGGCGTGATAGTCTGCGCGAAAGGTCGTGTAATCCAATCTTTCAAAACGGCCTGCCATATCCTCCCAGGTAGAGCCATCACCAAGAAAACCATGAACGAATAAAAGTGTCGGCTTGAACAGCTCAATCAGTAGTGAGTCAGTTACTACATCAGCATGATGATCAACATATTTATAATGGATGTAAACTTTTCTGGAAGTACTCTGATTATTATATTTGCCGGGAGGGTTAAAATCCTGGAATGAAAAATCTTTTTCTGATTTCAACCCATACCAGATGTGTGGTTGTATGTAAGCCGGCGGCACATAAGTGAGTGTCCCCTTGCCCCGGCTGTTGAGGGTAAGAATCTTACTCTTACTTAAGATTTCATTATGATTTGTTTCAAGTGAGGAAGAACCTTTCGCAATAATGGAGCCGATTTCAGGAGGTAAAACAACAACCTTCTGATTGTTCGGAAGCTGAAACTCTATATCAACAGTGGAGATGCCATCTACTACTACGCCCCGGTACTGATTCCCGGCATTTCTTCTGCCGCCTTCAACGGCAGAATCTTTCTCAAGTTCCACTTTATAATGTTCCCGCGAAGGCTGTTCCCATGTTACAAGTATCACGTCCAGTTCGCATTTCACCCGGTCGTAATTCCCGTGAGATCCGTTTACCGATATGCTGAATGCAGATACCTGATTATTCTTAACATGTCTTTTAAAATACTTTTCATAGGTGAGCACCCTGGGCGATCCCTGGTAGATGGTAGCCCACCCGCCGTATTTGCTTTTCAGCATCAATGTAACAGACTGACAAACGCCTGATTTTATCTTGAATTCAAGCTGCTCACCTTCCGTTAATCCGTAGAACTCAATATCTCTTCCGCCCTCTTTATATCCCTTGCCGTTATTGATCGCAATACCGAGGTACCTTTCTACCTGAATGTCTTTTTCATACCGGCTGTTCTGAGTATAGCCTGACAACCCCGCTGAGAACAACAAAAATGACAATGTAATGGAAAGGATTTTCATGTCGCAGAAGTAAAAAATGGCCGCATCTCTTATGGTATTGCCATAAGAAAATGCGGCCGGCATACTTGAATTATTGCAGGCTTAATGTGACACTACCGGTATTCAGATTCTTTTTAAGGTTTGGATAAACATAATAAGTTCCGGGTTTCAGCTTTGTACCTACCGGTTTCTTGTTGTCCCAGAAAGTGTGAACTTTTATATTGTCCTTTACAATCCAGAAACCCTCGCACTCACCTGAAACGGCAGTGATTTTCATGGTTTTGGTAATTTTTACGGGATTGCTTTTAAGCTCTGCGTTTTTCCCTGCTGCTCCGCGGGTTTGTGTACCCGAAAGGGTGACATTCTGGGCTGAAACCAGCGCCGCTATTGCAAAAAGGCCAATAATTAACAATATCTTTTTCATAGGCTGCAATGAATTAAATTTTGGTAAATGTAAACCTGGCGCGGTGGCTGATTTCCGGGAATTAGATTTTGCCCGGTAATATTGAGTAAATGTGATGTTCTGCCGAGAATATGCTCAACTTTTCCTGCACAAAGGAATTAATTGCCTGAGAATAATAGTGGCTGACCGGAAAATACCCGGAGGAAGAAATTTATGTCTGATAGCGGGTCAGATATTTCCCAGCTTTCCGATAAGCTGTACAATCTGATCGCGCTTTCGGGAAGAGACCGGAATACGCGCTTCATCTTTCATGACGAGATACCCGCCCTCACGTTTATCGAAGAAACTAATGTATGTCTGATTGATAAGATAGGAATTATGAACCCTGACAAACCCGTGTGCCGATAATAAATACTCAAATTCGCGCAGGGTTTTGGAAACCAGAATGCTTCTGCCTCCGGTCAACTGAAACAGGGTATAGTTGTCGTCAGACTTGCAATGGATTATTTCGGTGAGCGAAACAAGGTGCAACGCATCTGAAGTTTTCAGCACAATTTTCTTCTCCTTCACATCCGGATTGGTTATGCTTTCAGCGACTTCAATCTGCACTTTATTTACAACCGTGGTTGCTTCCTGACATGCTTTCTTGCATGAGCGCATCAGGTCTTCAGGCAAAACGGGCTTTACAAGGTAATCTATCGCACTGAATTTAAAAGCCTTTATAGCATGTTCCTCATAGGCTGTTACAAAAATAACTTTAATGCTTTCTGATTCCGGCAAAAGCTGCAACACATCAAATCCGCTTCCATTGCCGAGGTTGATATCGAGAAACAACAATTCCGGTTTGAATTTTTTGATTGTTCTGAGCGCATTCAGCACATCGGCGGCTTCTGCAACAATTTCAATATCCGGAACATACAGATCAAGCATGAGCCTGAGGGTTTCGCGGGCATTCGTTTCATCATCAATAATTATTGCTCGTATCATGAGTTGTGTGTTGCTAAGACCGGTATTTTGAAATTGACCCTTGTCCCCGCGGGTCTTCCAAGGTTATCTGATAAATCTTCAATTCGGAAACTTGCATCGTAGTTATACTTCTTTTTCAGAAAATCAAGCCTCTCCTTTGTGATTTCAGTGCCATAGGATTTATGACGGAACATTCCTTTCTTCAGTGCTTGCGACTGGCTGCGGCCGATCCCGTTGTCTTCTGCCGAAATTGAAATAAATCCGTTGTCAGCACTTATCCTTATTTCAATCAGTCCGTTTTCTTCTTTTTCTGAAAGTCCGTGTTCGATGGAGTTTTCAATAAATGGTTGTGTGAGCATCGGGGGTATCTGAAGCAACTCTGTCTCGATGTCGCTTTCAACAATAATTGCGTATTTAAATCTGTAATTAAACCGGAGTTGCTGAAGCTTGAGGTAATACTCGAGAAATTCTATTTCCTTTGACAAAGTGATATATTCCTGACGTGTATTTTCCAATGTCAGGCGGATGAGTTTGGAAAATTCTCCGAGATATCTTCCTGCTTCAATATTCTCCTTTTTATAAACGAAACCCTGAATCGCGACAAGTGCATTAAATATAAAATGCGGATTTATCTGTGCCCTGAGCAACAATTCCTTGAGCTCGGCATTTTTCCGATAAATAAACTGCCGGTGCAGGATTTCACGGACAATAACAAAAGCCAGGCTGAAAATTATAAAGACTACCAACAGATAGAACCAGTTTTGTCGCCAGAAAGGTTTGTTAATTTTAATAGTCATTGAATGACTTTTAATAAACTCCCAATTGCTGGCATCATGAGATAGTTCAATTTCAAGTACATAATCGCCCGGCGGCACATTGGTGTATCTGGCCGCAGACATGCCTTTTCCGGGGAAAGTCCAGTTTTCTTCAAACCCCAGTAAGCGATATCGGTACGCGTAAGCGTCAGTCGCTGATATGTCGGAGTTGCTGAATTCAATTCCAAAGAAATTCTCATCATATTCCAGTTCAATCCCTGATAAATCATAAAGGGCAGAGAATGCGGGACTTCCTTTGATATTTATTGCAGTGATGAAAATATCAGGCAATCCCCTGCCGGATAACAGGTCGTCGGGATTGAATATGCAAATACCCTGCTTACTTCCGAAAACCAACTCTCCATTTTCAAGCAGCAAGCCAGCGTTAACATCTTCTGACATTTCGAAAGCAGCCAGATCGGGAAAAGAGATACTGAAGTTCCATAAAGGATTAAAGCATAATATTCCCTTGTCAGTGCCAATCCATAGATTTCCCTTTTGATCAGGGACAATAACAAAAATCTTGCTTGATGATAATCCCTTTTCTTTTCCCCAGACCTTGAATGTCTCAAATTTCGGATCATAGCAATACAGACTGTCAGCTGCAATCCATATTCTTGAAAATGTGTCTTCGAAAAAATCGTTGATTACCTGATTTGCCAGCGAAGTGCCGCGAAGATGAAAAAAATGTTGAGAAGTCTTTTCCTCAGGATTATATACATGAGCACCGGCGTTGGTGGTTCCGATCCAGATATTTCCATCAGAGGCGGTATAAAGCCTGGTAATCAGCCTGGATTCAAATGGCAGTAACTAATCAGTTTGTTTTGTAATCGGCAATAGTGTTTAAAGCAAGAAAAACATTCTGGCCGTTTTTTATAGCAGTATCAATAATGGATCTCAGGATGGCAAAATTTTCAGCAGCTTCAAATATTTTGAACTGTCCGGAT
>JARKQF010000212.1 GCA_029973975.1 Paludibacter sp. | reverse complement strand
GAAGTACTATCGCCGATTACGGAAATATATCCGTAAGGAAACTATTTGGGACAGACAAGCTATACGGGAGTATTTCAGGGTGAACAGTGATATTTTTGTCCGTACTTTTTTGTTGACTTTGGTGACTACCTTTTTCACCTTCGCCTCCTCAGGAATGGGAGAGACTATATTGGCCGTGAATGCTTTGCTGATGCAGTTCTTTATGCTGTTCTCCTATTTTATGGATGGTTTTGCCTATGCGGGTGAAGCGCTGACCGGACGGTTTTATGGAGCAAAAAACCGCGAGTACCTGCAATGGATGATCCGCAGGATCTTTTTCTGGGGATTGATAGTGAGTCTTGCTGCTGTAGTGATCTATATGCTCTTTCCCGATCCGATATTGCATATCATGACCAATGATCTTGTTATTATTAAGCATACCAAAGATTTTATGTTCTGGACGGTGCTGATTCCTATTGTCGGCTTTGCCGCATTTCTGTGGGACGGTATTTTTATCGGAGCAACAGCTTCCGCCGAGATGCGCAACGCGATGATCCTTTCGTCTATCGTCTTTTTTGCCTGCTATTTTATCATGACACCGCTGTGGGGAAATAATGGCCTCTGGCTGGCGTTTATCCTCTACCTTTTTGTACGAGGTGCTACACAGACCCTTTGGGCGAAGAAAGCATTACAGGTGTAAATTGAAAATTGAAAGTGAAGAATGAAAAGTGAAAAACGGAATTAGTAAGATTTGATGATCTGAGATTGTAGTAATTAGTAATTTGTCATTGGTAATTTTCAATTTTTAATTTTTAATTGGTCATTGGTCATTGTTATAGGAATTGGATACAGTAAAAATATGAAACCGACAGGATTGCCCTTATTTCTTGAAACTTCTCTCATGTTTTCCAGTAATACCTATTTTTCCGGTTCAACAATATCGGAAAAATAATAAGGAGAACAATTAGTCTTATGGGCTGAATTTGAACTTAAGAAAGTGAATGGAGGTATTACTACCATACCCTCCCCTAATGGGATACAATTATGGCTTTTGAAAAAAGTGATTGAACTTTTGTCGAATAGCGTATTGTCCTACCCTAAAAGTACGGGATATCGCATCCTGTGCTTTTGAACATTCAAACTCTTTTCATCTGATTATTGCAATTTTCGATGATCGACAAACTGTTTTAAAGAAAACGGCTATAGATTATAGTTATAGAAAATATCTATTCACTTGGTCTCGGTTACAAGTTATATGATCTTAGCCTGTTTAGAAATATGTACATTTCAACTTCTATGGACGTTTGGAGACAACCAAAAGATTTCCAGTTCAGAACGAACTCATCTTTTACAGGTTTCCGGATAGCGCAAAAATTAGAATATCAATTCCTCCCTGATAAATATTTAGATCGAAATAATTTTTCTTTCTTTCTTTCTTGGTTACGATTATAAAACTAAAGGCTATATGCCTGAAAGTTTTTACCTGAAAGAAAATTTCAGTGTAAAGGCCGGTTTTAAAGTGAATCTGAAATAGCTTCCGGTATTAATTCAGATTTGATAAACTATATCGAAAGCCCCAGGGAATCTTATACTACGCTCTATTCATTCAATAGAAATAAAACTACTTTCGAGATTCAATAACGGATATACATATTTCAGCCCGTATACCAGAAAATCAGATAGGGCAGCTTTCATGACTCTTTTCTCTAGACAACAAAAAAGGCAGTGAATGGTTGTTTGTAAAAAACAATTTATATCTTTACCGTGAAACTCTACTATAAATGAATAGTGGTTATCACTGTAATATAAAATAACTGCTTATGCTATTTGTCATTTTATCACTATGTTTGATCCCTATCGCATTTGTGTTCAAAAACAAGAAAGTCAGGTATACATTGTTGGTGTGTGCGATAATTCTGTCTCTTTTGAGTTTCTTTGTATCCTAAGAAATCATAACATTCGAAACAGTTCCTGCTCATATTACAGTTAAAATGGATCACATTTAAACGTTGTCTTACAGGGGAGCTGTTTTCATATGTTTCCTCTTGTGAGTAATGGTACAGTTGTCGGATATACAGCGGAAAATAAAGAAACAGGCCTATGAAAAAGTAAGAAGTTTAAATTTATTATCTCGATAATGGAAAATTTTGAGGATTACGAGAAAGAACTGAGAACGATCAATATACATACTGCTGGTGGCGTCTCGTTGGCGATTACCATCGCTGCGGCAATATTGTTCGGCATTCCTTTTTACTTTATATGGAGGCCGGAGTTCTCGTTTTCGCTACAACAAAGCTTCTTATTTTTATTGCTATTCGTGGCAGGTATTGTCATTCATGAACTGATCCACGGTTTTTTCTTCGGTTTATTTGCTAAAAAGGGGTTTAAAAGTATTCGGTTTGGAGTGATGTGGAAGATGCTTACACCTTATTGCCATTGCAAGGAACCGCTAAAAATAAAGCACTACTTCCTTGGCGCGTTGATGCCGGCGCTACTGCTGGGAATTATCCCGGCCGTTATATCGCTTTTCAACGGCAGTGGGCTGATGTTGATATTGGGAGTTATTTTTATTGGTGCCGCGGCGGGTGATTTTATGATAGTATGGATACTGAGGAAAGAGCATCCTGAAACTTATGTACAGGATCATTCGTCGGAAGTGGGCTGTTTTGTTTACCGGAAGAGTTAGTATGATGTCAAAACATAGAGATAAAGTATCTAAGCAGCAGTTTCTGCTTTTATTGATCATTGCTGGTGCATTGTTTGTAATGACCTTTCTGTTTAGCCTTAGCACAACGCTTTCGGAATGGTATATGCGTGTGATTTATCCCATTGTAGCCATAATGCTCTCTTTTATCTCGAATATTTTCTCCTTTTCGTTATACGATATATTCCTGATCGTGGCGGTACTGCTGTTGATAAAGCTGATCCTGTTCGTCATCATGCGAAAGATCTCCTTTTCGAAGTTCCTCTTTTCGCTGATCCGGTTCGTGACGGTTATTGTCACCTGGTTCTATTTTGGCTGGGGAATCGCTTATTTTCGGGAAGATTTCTACGATAGGAGCGATGTGACAGAAACGTCATTCGATCCGGAAATCTTCAGGGACTTTGCCGTCCGGTTTATTGAGGATGCAAACCTTTATTACACCGATTGTACGGATATGGATAAGGCGGATGTCCGGCGCGGAATCGAATTATCGTACAAGGCATTGCCCAAACCGCTAAACATATCGTATACTAACGGGAAAAGGAAGGTGAAGCCGATGATGTTCGAGTCGCTCTATTCGAAAATGGGTGTTTCCGGCTATTTCGGCCCATTCTTCAATGAAATCCATGTGAATAACTATAGTCTGAATTTCACCTGCCCGTTTACTTTAGCGCATGAGATGGCCCATCAGTTCGGCATCGCTGCCGAATCGGAAGCAAACCTGTATGCTTTTGTTGTTTGTGCCCGCAGTGACGATGAAAAGATACGGTACAGCGCATATGTGTCAACGCTCCGGTATGTGTTGAACGATATACGCCGGTTCCTCCCGGATGAGTATGAATCGCTGGTTTTGTCCATCCGGCCGGAGATCATTGCAGATCTGCGACGAAACCGGGAGCATTGGCTTGCGGCAAGGGACGAATCCCTGTCGGATATGCAGGATAAGGTATATGATGCTTATCTGAAGACAAATAAAGTAAGTGGAGGGCAGGCTAATTACTCTGAAGTAGTCGGCTTATTGGTTTCAAGTTATGATGTTTTATTATAAGCAATCAACTATAATTCCACATCCCATATCCCACATCCTAATGTCTTACTCCAAATATTCCCCGACTTTACCGCTGATCTGCAGTAAGGAGATTTCGTAAAGTTTGGTATTGTACCGTGCGGTGAGAAGCCGCTGTTCCGCTTCGAGCAGGCTGTTTTGCGCTTCCCGCAGTTCCAGTCCCGACAGGTCTCCGATCTTGTACCGTTCCATGGCGATCTCGTAGTTCAACTCCGCATTTTCGAGGCTTTCTATTTCCAGATTGGTCAGTTCCAT
>JARKQF010000255.1 GCA_029973975.1 Paludibacter sp. | reverse complement strand
GCAGGCGATATGACCATTTACGGTCGCAGGGAAAGTGTGTTGTTGGTACGGGAAAATAACGGAAATCGCGAAACAGTGCGTATTGATATCCGGGATAAGAACTTGGTTAACTCCCCCTACTTCTATTTGCAACAGAATGATGTGCTTTACGTTGAACCCAACGACTCCAGAGCACGTGCTTCGGCTATCAGTACGGCTGAATCGCTTTCTATATCGGTCGTAGGGACTTTAATCTCGATTGCAACATTGATTATTAATATATTAAGATAAATTAATTCGGATGAACAAGAATATAAACGTAGATGAATTAGAGCAACTGATGGTCGAGAAGCCTATCGACTGGAGGGAGTTGATTGAAAAATACCTGGCGTACTGGAAATGGATACTGTTTTCTGTTATAGTCGTGCTTCTTGCCGGACTGGTTTATTACCGGGTTCAGCCGGACCAGTATCAGTTTAAATCCACCCTGCTCATTGCCGATAATTCTTCAGGGCAGGTGAGTCAGATGTCCATACTGAAGCAGTTGGATGCTTTCGGGATGTCGACCGGATCATCGAATATTTACAATGAAAAACAAGTAGTTCATTCGAAAGAACTAATCAAAAAGGTGGTGAATGACCTGAAATTGTATGCTGTTTACACCAAAATATCTTTTCTGAAACCCGTCGAACTTTATACGAGCAGCCCGATAGAAGTTGATATGGATTACGAAGATCTGTTGCGTATAGCCGGGAAACTTGAATTTTCTGTTGAATATGACACAGATGGTCTTTACCGAATTTCGGGAAAATATAAAAAAGCTTTTCAAACCGATAAGTTTGAGTATAAATTGACACAACTTCCTGCGACTATTGAAACAACCGCCGGTAAGATACATGTCTTGTTGAAAGATCCGAAATCAGTTCCCGAGGATAAAATTTATGTTAAGATACATAATCCGCTTTCTGTCGTTAAATCTTATCAGGAGTCGGCTTTGTCAACAGAGGTGCCCAAAGATGGAGATCTCGTTAACATCACATTCAGAGAAAGAAACATTCAAAAAGGGAAGGACTTTCTTCAGAAGCTCATTGATTTGTATAACCAGGATGCCATCGATCAGATCAATAAATCGGCCAATTTTACAGCCTTGTTTATCGACAGTCGCTTGGACTTGTTGACCGATGAACTTACGGATGTAGAGCAAAATCTGCAAAAATACAAACAAACCAACAAACTTACCAATATAGATGCAGATGCAGAAATATACCTGCAAAGAAGCAATTTATATGATCAGAAAATGAACGAATCTGAGATTCAGTTGCAATTGATAAAATATATCGAAGAGTTTCTGAAAGACCCTGTCAACAAATACGCGTTGATTCCTAATTTGGGTTTAACTGATGTGGGATTGGTTGCCGTGATTCAGGAATACAATAAATTGCTCGTATCCCGCGACCGGGTAGCGAGTGGCTCGTCAGGCAACAATCCTACCTTGCAAAGTCTTGAATTGCAGATTCAATCGAGCCGGATGTCAATACAAAACAGCATTGCCACTTCACGAAAAGGATTGCAAATCAGTATCAGGGAGTTGGAAAATCAAAATGCTTTCCTTACATCCCAGTTAAAAAAGATTCCCCAACAAGAACGTGAATTCCTGGAAATAAAGAGACAGCAGGAAATCAAAGCTTCTCTGTATATGTTCCTGTTGCAAAAAAGGGAAGAAGCTTCCTTAAGTATGGCTGTAACCATCCCGAAAGCACGTTTGCTCGATGCGGCTGATACAGCAGATAAAACAGCTCCCAAACTTCCGATGACCCTGGCTGCTTCTTTGTTGCTCGGGTTATTATTGCCGGTTGGATTCCTGTATCTCAAATTTACTTTCACTACAACCTTCAACGATCGAAAAGAGGTGGAAAGTCTGACAAGTGTCCCTATTATTGCTGAACTTGCACACCAAAACAGTCCGGATGTTGTAATTGATCATGGCACTAATGCCAGCGCCAACGCGGAACTGCTCCGCTTGTTGCGAAGCAAACTCCAGTTTATCATGAACCGGCCCAAAGACAGGTTGTTGTTGATTACATCGACGGAGTCGGGTGAAGGAAAAACTTTTGTCAGTATCAACTTAGCAGTTTCGATTTCACTGACCGGAAAGAAAGTGTTGTTAATCGGGATGGACCTGCGCAAACCTATGCTGGCTAATCATTTCGGGATTGTCGAGCAGGAAGGTATTTCATCTTATTTGTCGGGAATGGAGAATGATTACCGTAAACTCATTCATCATTCATCAGAATTTCCGAATTTGTATATATTGCCGGGAGGAATCATACCCCCAAACCCGAATGAATTGATCCTCAGTGAGCGTTTTGATCAGCTTATTTCGGAGCTACGCGAACAGTATGACTATATTCTGATAGACTCCGCTCCGGTGGGAGCTGTGTCGGATACGTTCCTGATTAATCGTGTGTCTAATCTGACACTCTATGTCTGCCGGGCTAATTTCTCCGACAAACGTAATCTGGAATTTATAGAACGTATTCACAAGGAGAATTCTCTCAAGCAAATTTATCTGATTGTGAATGATGTTGATATTGAGTCCAAAAAGTATGGAGGAAAATATGCTTATGGTTATGGGTACGGTTACGGGAAGAAAAAACGCAAATAGACGAACTCAGAAAACACCAGATTCTTTAACCCCTTGATGAATGCATGCAAACTGATTTGATAAAATTTTACAACGATAAGAAAATACTTATTATTGGTCATACCACATTTATAGGATCATGGCTAACGCTTTTGCTGCATAGTTATGGTGCGAAACTCAGCGGATTTTCCATCAAACCTCCCGTATATCCGAATTTTTATGAGGAAACCGATTTACATGAATTGATTCATTCGTATATTGGTGATGTGCGGGACTTCGAACGTTTCAACACCATTAACCAACTTCAGCAACCTGAGATTGTCATCCATCTTTCTTCTGTTTGTGGCTATATCGATAGTGTTGAGCCGAAAGAGTTGTATACTATCAACCTGCTGGGCTCATTAAACGCACTTGAAGTGTGTCGGCAATCGGCTCACACAAGAGTTTTCGTTAATTTAGTCCCGGACTATTCGGGTACGATGATGCTGAAAAGTTGTGGTAAGAATAACCAGGGAGAATTGGATTTGGTGACCGGAAGCTTCAGATCGACCGAATTTTTAACTACCGGATACCGCAATGCATATTTTCATGCGAACAATTCTCCGGCATTCCCTAAAAGTGTAGCTAATATTAAAACATTTCCTCCTGTTGGCGGTGGTGACTGGTCGAAAAATAACCTGATACAGGAATATGTTCAGGCGATGTTGTCTAACCAGAAGCAAATTAAAGTTCGTCCCGATAATATTCGATTCATGTTGCATGTGTTGGATATGCTTACGGGTGTGTTGACTGCTACCCGCAATTTTTATCTTGGTGAGATTTCGGATTCAGTCTGCGACAGCAGAATCTATCCGCAAGGATCATTCTTTAAAGATGAAAAATGGGTGGCCCAGACTTTTCGAGAATTATGGGGTAACCCTGAAACTGTTTTGAAAACAGAACAACAGCAGTTAACAGGAGAAGTCTCTTATGTCGGAGAGGCAGCTGTGGGCTATGTTAATGTTCCCGGCTGGACACCCCGGTGGGATGCTGAAACAGCCCTCAGAAAAACCCTCGAATGGCATCAGGCGAGGGAGCGGGGTGCAAATATGCAGCGATTTAGTTTGAGCCAGGTTGAAGAGTTTATGGAAGGGTAATAACTAAGTGCGGGTGCGAGGGGATTGCTTCGCTTCGTTCGCAATGACGGTTTGTTACATTGTTTCGCTCAATAAACGATTATTTAGTATAAAAAAATTTGTTTTATCCGGTTCAATAACCGAAATTTGTGGACGATAAATTTGAGGATGATTAAATACTAATGGGGGAGATAACGAAAGATATAAAAACTGTTGAACAAAGCCATGCATGGTATGTTGTATATACGGCTCCAAAAGCCGAAAAGCAGGTAGAGCAACGTCTGATAAATCAGGGGTTCGAGGTTTTTCTTCCTTTGCATTTGACACCCCGTAAATGGTCGGACCGGATAAAAATGGTAGAAATGCCCTTGTTTCCGTCTTATCTCTTTGTTTTAACCCGGAAATCGGATTTGTATGATTTGGTTCGTGTTCCCGGTTTGGCGCGGATTGTTTATTTTGAAGGAGAACCGGCAGTGGTACGACCACAGGAAATCAGGGCTATCCGGCAATTTTTGGAATGTGCCAATGGTAAATCCTGCAGTTTAGAGTTGGATGATGAAGTAAGGGTTGCAGTTGGACCGATGAAAGATGCAGGAGGCAGGGTGATTAAAATCGGAAAGAAATATGCCGTGTTACTGCTCGACAAGTTAGGCTTGCAAGTGCAGGTGGCATTGGATGCCGTAGTGAAGAAATTGTGACTCTCCTGAATTAAAGGAGAGTTGTTGTATATGAGTGGATTAGTTGGTTCGAGACGGGACTGGCGGGGCTTTGCCGTGG
>JARKQF010000247.1 GCA_029973975.1 Paludibacter sp. | reverse complement strand
CTCCTTGGTATCAACGGATGCTACCGAACCTGTTATATCTCTCCTGCGCATTGTTCCGTATCCGACAGAAACAACCTCATTCAACATAACAGAACTGGATTCGAGGACAACATTAATAACCTTTTGGCCATTTACCTTAATTTCTTTTGTCTCTAATCCTATAAAAGAAAAAACCAAAACAGAATTCTGATTGTCCGGAACAGTGATTTTGTAATTTCCCTGATAATCCGCGACAGTTCCTGTTTGGGTTCCTTTCACTACAATCGTTGCACCGGTAGCTTCCAGGCCTTCCGAATCAACAATTTTCCCAATAACTTCCGCTTGTTTTTGTGCAATCAGGCTCGTAACCTGCAGCATTAATAGTCCAAAAACAAAAAAATGTTTTAATTTTTTCATTCGTATGTAATTTAAATGTAATTTGTATCGCAAAGTTATGTTTACAATACAACATAACATTTCATCTTTGTTTTTAAATCCTTTAATTTCAAACTTGAGATTTTATTTCTGTTTAATAAAATGTCAATTTTGTGCTAAAAACAATCAAACACGATTGAATAAGTTCTCCTTTACTCCATATTTACTCCTAAAGGCTCTAATATATAGAGAAACAATCCTGTTTTTGGGGAGAGATCCCGACTCCAATCATACCATAATAAGGAATACTGCCACGTGCCATGTAACCATTTATTTCGGAAACATTAATGGTTACGAAATCATGATTGACTAAGTTGAATGACAGACTCCTATCCTGTTCAAAAGCAATCTTAATTTCTACCGGATTGCGTTGCGCCAGAAGAGTATTTAGTAGTGTCAGTAAAAAGGCGACAAAAATGGTGAGCGGTGATTTAAATTCCATATCCTGCTATAATTTAGATTATTTGATTCAAGGTTATTTGTTGTTTTGTTTCAGAAATGAAGGTTTGAAATTAATTGGCATTCTCATTCTAAACCTTACGTGCTCTCCATCACGTTTCCCGGGAATAAAACTACCTTTAGGAATATTTCTGACAACACGTAAAGCCTCCTCATCGAATGCATCAATTAAGGATGTTTTTAGCAGTTTGACATCTACAATATTTCCATCGACATCTACGAAGAAAGATACGACAACTTTGCCGCCAACAATATGACTAAGTTCCGGAGGATAAAAGATGTTTTTCCGAAGGTATCTCATAAGAGCTTCTTCTCCATATTTGTATTTAGGTTCTATCAAGTAAGGAAAGTATTCAATCTCCTTTCCATCTATATCAAAGCAAGTTCCATTAATAAATTCCCCATCCTGATAGTTATCTATTCGCTTCGGAGTCCCGTTTTTCCAAAACGTTAGAAGTTGCCCATGTCTTTTACCGTTCTTATAATCCGCATCATACAGCAACTGACCATTTTCAGCATAAATTTGATATTTGCCGTCGATGGTTTTCGGTTTTAAGCTAGAATAATTTACCACTTCCTGTATTTGCCCTGAAACGAAATAGGTTTTGCTGATTACTTTTTGTGATTCGGGATTTTCTTTACTGAGAATTGCAAAATAAACTGCTGAATCTTTGTTTTGAATTTTCTTCCTTGAAGCATTTAACCATATCGTATCCGACAACAAATCCATATAATCTTCAGTTTCCTGGGGGAAAAAACTCAAAGAAAAAAATAAAAAGGATAATAATGCAAGCTGTTTCATAGTATTTTATTTTATATCTAATCATACTTACATGCTGAAATTTCATCTTTACCACCCGATATTCCAATATCAATCAACCACCTAAACCTCACTTGTTTTTCAACATCACCTCCCGCGATAATCCATGCTGACACATCACTTCAAAAGTTGTTTTTTCTGCTGAGACTGATGTTATGCAGATGTATTCGGAAGGCTCAGCGAGTTGCCAGCTGCCGTTGAGGGTAAGTTCTATTTGAGAAGATTTTGAGGGATTATCAATCCAGTTACGTGAATAAACACTACGTTCGATACGTTTACCGTTTTCGTCGTATTGTTCGTCGGCCGGACCTTCGTAAAAGCGCAAGTCGGGATCAGCTACACTGAGACGCATTTGGTTTCCGGCAAGCGTTTCAGTCATGACCATCGCGGGGATATTAACCTCAACCGAGCGGCTATCATCCTGATAACTTCCGGCTTCGAAGAAGATATAAGCAGTAGTATTGGTAGCACGATCGTGTACGATGTGTGCCATCGAATCCTGTTGCAATACCAGATAAGGAAATTTACTGTCTGAGGCGACAGATTTATGCATTAATTTCAGTGATTTAACATCAGGCTGAATGAGTACCATATATTCATACCGGTCAGCTGCCGCCTTTTTACCATGGTTGATA
>JARKQF010000223.1 GCA_029973975.1 Paludibacter sp. | reverse complement strand
AATGCACAAACAACAGAAAAGAAAGAGAAACCGACTTTACCTAAAGCAGGTGATTTTGGTTTCGGGATTGATTTAGTCCCCGTATTGGATTATGTAGGAAATATGTTCAACGGAACGATGAATAATTCCTTCAATACCTTCGGGGGTGATCCTGTGTTCGGATTAGGGATTTTTGCACCAACAGTGTCAATAAAAGGTCGTTATATGCAAACCGATAAAATGGCATATCGCTTTAATTTCAGTACGGTAGGCCGGTCTTTTAACCAGAATGTATATGTAAGAGACGATGCTGCCTATTTTCAGGATCCCTTGTCCGAATCCAAAGTCATTGATACTTACAAGCAACAGCGTTCCGGTATGTCTTTTTCAGCCGGAATCGAGCAAAGAAGAGGTTATAATCGTATCCAGGGTTATGCCGGAGTTGACCTCATTTATGGCTTTGAAAGCGTGACTGACAATTATATGTATGGGAATGCTTTGACTGAAGTAAACCAGACACCGACAAGGACTGCCGGCGGGTTTACAATTCCTGCTACACCTATACCCGTACCATATTGGACACAAACTTATGTGACAGGAAGGTATTATGATGGCAGTATGCAGTATGTGGGATTAGGTGCTGTTGCCGGAGTTGAATATTTCCTTGCATCACATTTGTCGATCGGAGGCGAAGTTCATCTGTATGCATTGCAAATGTTTAGCAGACAATCATATCAGAAGCAGGAAGGATTCAATACTACAACCAATCAGGTGGAGACAAGAACTGAATTGCTATCGCCGGGAAATTCAATGTTTTCTTTTGGAACGGAAAATCTGGGTGGTAAATTATACATGATGTTCTATTTCTAACATTAAAAGGATGAAAGGATGATAATAAAGGCTGTCTGTCATTGGGCTGACAGCCTTTATTGTTGTGTCTATGTCTACTTCATGGCGTCGATGCGTTGCCAATAGTGACACTGCTTGTCAGTGGTGGCACTGGTGCGTTGCCCTATGTGGCACTTCTGATGTGCACACCCGGTCTTACTACTTCTGTTTCTTAGTAAACAATCCTTTCACCACTCCCCAGTAATAAACGAACATTTCCGGAATCGTATTGAAATCTTCCCGGTAAATCAAACCGACTCCCTGTGTGGTTTTGGCTTCGCGTAGCTGTGCCCGGTCGATGGTGTGATTGTAAGCAGTAAATCGCAACCTGCCCGATTCAATCAACTTATATTCCAGATCGAAGTCGCCGATGAATTTATTTTCGCTGATGTTGTCGTTGCGGTAACCGATGTTGCCATTGATGATCAGCCGGTTGTTGGGCTGAATCAGGATCTGTGCTTTTACTTCATCAGATTCGACATCCGACTTTTGCCAGTCGAAACCGAGTGATAAAATATTAGAATTGAGTGCGTTCTGCAGATAATTGTTAATTTGCGCGCTGGCCGATGCCATGGCAAACGAGATAGTTTCATTGAGTCCGACAGCAGTTGTACGCATATTGTCAGGAGTAAAGAATTTGTGGAATAACATCAGATAGAGAATTTGACGATTCATCATTTCTTCCGTATTGATGATGTTCTTCACCCTGCTCTTTACACTTTCGTCGCTGGATGGTAAGTCAATATCAAATTTGATGGCAGGCGACATCAAATCCTCGGTTAGATGCAATAGGCAGTGCACCGGCACCGTTGACCGTGTGGTGATTTGTTTCAGCTCATCACTTTCAATTAAATCGGCCAGGGAAGCGGTGAGCGGATAATAACCGGTGATGTTTACCTGAGCGTCAAACGGATTGCCTGTCCAGGCAATGGTACTTCCGTTGTTAATCTTGAACTCTTTGCGGATAACGGTCTGTAAGGTGAAAAGATAATAACCTTGCTCCAATTCCACTGTTCCGAAAAGTTCCACATCAGAGAAAGTGTCGAAGCGAATTCTGACATTTCCCCTTCCACGGCCTGTGATTTTATCACCTGCCCTGGGATCAACAATAATCTCCATCTCGGCTTCGGGTGTAACCTCGATTTGCATATCCACTTTCACGTTGAAAGGAGTTTGGTTCACAAATTCCTTTTTTTCTTCCTGTTGTTCGTCAAAGTACTGATAAAGCCTTTTCTCCACAAATTGTACAAAGTCATTTTCAAGTACAGAGGATGAACTGCCCATCGACATGTAGCACTTGGTGCCGGGACGTGAAACTCCGTTTACAATGATATTAGCCTCATTGTCGTTTCCGTGAATCCGCACGAGTCCTCCCATATAAGCTTTGCCGTAGAAGAAATCATCATCAGCCGAAGTTGTTTTGAGTGCTAATACATTATTTGCGTTGATACGAACATCATACACCATGTTGTCGAAAGTGCCGTCGTGGTCGATAAAGCCATTCAGCATGGCGCTGTTTTTCTCTTCATCACTTAATCTGATGTTATTCAGGTGAATTCTGTGAGGGGTAAGTTTCACCTTGTCGTTGAAACTGTAGGTCGTGTTAAGCATGTCGATGGAAGCCCTTCCATTTGTTACGGCCATGTCACCTTCAAAAAGCAAGGTTTTGGTCGGCCCGAAAATACGCAATATACCGGCAGCATCGCCATTGAAATTGCTGGCGACTCCTTCAAAATAACGGTTCAGAAATTCTAATGGAAACTTTTTGGCATCCACTTTCAAATCAAGTGAGTCGTTTTTAGGTACAAAAATGCCTGTAGCTTTTGCTACCACTTCCTTTTTCTTGTTTGTGAAATCACCGTTGATGAGTAACTGGCTGTTTATCTTATCCCAGGTCGATGAAACAACAGCGTCGGCTATGATCTTATCATTCAGAGAAAAATCTTCTACATCCAGATTGCCGAGAAAGATTGGTTCTTTCAACAAACTGAAAAGTTTTAACTTACCGGTTATCGAACCACCGAACTTAATACCTCTCAGGCGCAAAAGCTGCATGATATAGTCCAGGTTCAGATCATTTGTCGAAACAATCAGGCTATCCTGTTGACTTCTTGAAGCTTTTCCGTCAATATGAATAAATTGTCGTTCATTCTCAAAAAGAAAATTATTGATACTGATCAGGCTGTCAGAATGAAAGTACAAATCCGATTTTCTGATGTTCCAAACAGAATCGGATATGATAACCTGACTGGGTTGCAGGATAGTGTGAGCCTCAATTGATTTATCTTTTTTGTATAATGAAGTTTGCGTGCTGACTTCACCGGCATTCGTAATATCCTCGTTGTTTTGCCAGATTAGCTTTGCATTGACGATGTCTTTAAGCGCTTCTGCCGAAAGAAATATATTCAGCATATCGGCTTTATGATCATGCATTTGCGTTCTACCGGTAAGCTGTATCTTATTTGCGATATTTTCAAGTCTTACCGAAATGTTTTCGAAAATTTGCTTTTCTGTTTTTAAAGCATCCACCCTGACCAGTAATTCTACTTTGTTGGATGTCTCATTGATGTCTCCTTTTATAGTCGATTGACCTTCTATCTCGTATGGAATACCCAGGATGCGTGAAATTTCCTGCGTGTTGTCGAGGGTGAGGTCAATCGCAACCTTATTGGGAATATAGCTCGTGGTATTACCGTTTTCAGCAAGAGCCGGCAGATATCCCGACAGCATTTTTGTGAAAGTATGACCGATACTGCTGTATTTAAAGTCACCGGCAAACGAGCCGTTCAGATAATCGGATTTAATACTGAAATAGGTGTAATTCACATCGGTCCTGGAGGTAAAGGCGATGTCTTTAGCATTGAGTGTCTGTTCCTGATTGGTAAATACAATGTCGTTTAATATCAGGTTACCGTTCAGGTTATCCAGATTGCTCCCGCTGATATTGGTTTTGCCGTGAAACGACAATCTGGAGTCAGGATAATCTTTGATTAATTTCAGGGCATACAGATTTGTATTGCTGAGGGTCAGATCAAAGTCAAAAACAGGAATTTCGGGGTTTTTAAAATCGATAATCCCCAAGAAATCAGCCTCAATATTGTCATCTTTGATGTTGATTTTCCCATTGAACCCTGTTCCGTCGTAGGTTCCGTCGAAATCAGCATTGGTGTAGGCGTACCTGTTAAATTCGAATTCAGTAAGTTTACCTTTTATGGTGCCTCTGATTGGTTGATTGTGAGCTTTTATACCTTTTGTGCTCAGATCGATGGCAATATTTCCGAATGTCGTGTCATTGAGTAGTTTTCCGACCGACAAGCCTCTTGTTTTGAGGTTTCCGTTATAGGATACATCAAGCAGATTGTTGCCGAAACTCAGGGATATGTCGGATGAAATGCTGCCAACCTGTGTGTTGAAGTTACCATAAGCTACCAGGTTACTGAGGAATCCGGATATATTACCTTTGTAATTAATACTTCCGAGTCGATGTACTTCTTTGGGCAACAGAAAAGGCTTATTGTTGATTTTGGAAATAAAATCCTGAATCTCAGCAGTTGAAGCCTGGAGTTTGTTGATTTGCGCGTAAATAAACGACTCCTGAATATTGGGAAGACCGTTTATATCTAATGCTGCATCCATTTGAACTGTCTTTCCGTATGCAATTCTGATGTCATGACTGCGCAGACTGGAAAGTCTGCCGGAAATCCGTGCATTCACGCTAACTGTTTCATGAATATTCTTCAATTCAGGAACAAAAGCGCCTAAATCTGCCAACGAGATCTGAGCGTTGTCGACCGGAATGTTTACATTCAGTCGTTCCGCCAGCGTTTGATTTCCTTGTAAGGTATCAAAACGTAGTATCAGGTTATCCAAATTAATTTCAGATTCCGGTAAGTTCACCGAAAATGTTGGAAAGTGAATGTTTTGAGGGGTACCGATGATTTTTGCGTTCAGATTTTTCAGCGTAAATCCCGACTGTTCCCTTGCTGTCAGGTAATTTACAGCAGCATTGATCGTGTCGTTTGTAAGTGTGTTGATTGATATATCTGCGCTTATATCGTTGATTTTTATGCTGCTCTCTTTGAAATGCTGAAAGCTGATGGAATCAGCCGTTCTCGTAAAAGAAATCCGGGAATCTGAAATGATTAATTTTTCCAGCTTTAAATCAATGTATGTTGAGTCTTGTTTGGGTTTTTGCTTTGAAAACAGAAAGTCGAAATTTGACTTTCCACCGGCATCTGTTTTGAGATTAGCATAAAAATGATCAAGTTCAAGATTTGAAAAGACAATTTTTTTTCTGAGTAATCTCCAGAAATTAAATCCGGCATATATGCGATCTATTTGCAACAGCGTGTCTTGTTGCTGATCTTCAATATACACATCTTCAATTTTCAGTTTGTTGAAAAAATGATAATCTACATTCCCAATTTCAATCCTGGTGTTGAGTGAGATTGAAAGTTCACGGGTCAGGCTATCTACAACAAAATTCTGTATCTTGTTGAATTGTAACAAAATAAAGGGTGAAGCCAACAGCAGAATTATTGCCGACGCTGAAATGATGAGTATTTTAACTGATTTTTTTATACCTTTGGGCATTAATTTGCACAAAATTAGAAAATTGTTTGGAATAATCAAAGCATCAGAATACATCAGAATATATTGATACTCACGAATTACAGCAACTGTCAGATTCTGAAAATGTAAAGTGAATATGGCTATTAAAGAAGAGCAACATAAACCAACATCAGACATATACATATTAGGTATTGAATCTTCATGTGATGATACTTCTGCATCAGTCATTAAAAATGGTGTTTTGCTGTCGAATGTGACAGCCGGACAGGCAGTACATGAACGTTACGGAGGTGTGGTGCCGGAATTGGCATCGCGTGCTCATCAGCAGAATATTATTCCGGTGGTACACGAAGCCATGCGTGAGGCCGGTATCGCTAAATCTGACTTGTCGGCTGTTGCGTTTACCCGTGGTCCCGGTTTGCTCGGCTCTTTACTTGTCGGTGCTTCTTTTGCCAAAGGTTTTGCACAGAGCCTCAATCTCCCGCTGATTGATGTGAATCACTTACAGGCGCATGTATTGGCGCATTTCATCAGTCAGGGTAAACCGGATGAACAAATGCCTGAATTTCCGTTTTTATGTTTGCTTGTCTCAGGAGGAAATTCCCAGATTATTTTAGTACGTTCGTATCACGATATGGAAATCATCGGGCAGACCATCGATGATGCGGCAGGAGAAGCATTTGACAAATGCGCCAAGGTAATGGGACTGCCTTATCCCGGCGGTCCGCATGTCGACCGGCTGGCACAGTCGGGAAACCCCAGCGCTTTTCGTTTTGCAAAGCCACAGATTAAAGATTATAACTACAGTTTCAGCGGATTAAAAACTTCTTTCTTATATTTGCTGCGTGATAAAGTGAAAGAAAATCCTGATTTTATAGCGGAAAATAAGGCTGATTTATGTGCTTCTTTACAGGAAACGGTAGTTGACATCTTGATGAAAAAACTGAAACTGGCAGCAAAAGACTTGAATGTAAGGCAGGTGGCTGTGGCGGGTGGCGTGTCGGCCAATTCAGGCCTTCGGAAAGCATTGGTGGAAACTGGTAAAAAATACGGATGGAAGGTGTTCATTCCCCCGGTTTCTTTTACTACCGACAATGCTGCGATGATTGCCATAACCGGATATTTTAAATACCTGAATCATGATTTTTGTGGGCTGGGCGAAGTTCCGTATGCCCGGATTAATTATACATTTTAACAAGGAAAATATCACATGTCGAAAATCAAATTTCCTGAAAAATTAATTCCATTGAAAGGAATTATTTATTTTTTCATTATTTTACTGTGTGCGCATTTCTTTTGGAAGTTTACCATGCTGGGCGATGAATCGGATGTTGTGGTTACATTTTTCGGTTTCGACTTGTCGGCTGGTTTTAATCTGATGGTTAATCATGTTGCACGGATTGTGTATGATATTTTGTCGTTGATAGGTTATCAGGTGCAACTGGATGGCGCGAATGTGATCCGGCATGATAACGGGGTTGCTGTGAAAATCGTGTGGGCGTGTACCGGTTTGAAGCAGGCATATATTTTTATTGTGATTATGGCTTTTTACAAAGGCCCCTGGCGTAGAAAGTTGTGGTATATTCCGGCTGGATTGGTGGTGGTCTATCTGTTCAATATATTCAGAATTCTGATGATCGTAGCCTCTATCAGAGAAAATCCGGATAGTTTTGAGTTTTTGCATGAAGGTCTCTATAAGTATTTGTATTATGGTATAATTTTTCTGATGTGGGTACTTTGGGAAGAAAAAGTCAGAAGAAATAAGAAGGAGCGTGTAAATCAGTTGTCGGATTCATAAAATATTAAATATGCAGCAAGCTGAAAAAGACAGAAACCCCTGGTTGTGGGTGCCAACCTTGTATTTTGCACAGGGAATACCCTACGTAATTGTAATGACTGTTTCTGTGATCATGTACAAACGGTTCGGGATTTCGAATACCGATATTGCGCTATACACCAGCTGGCTGTATGTTCCGCTGATAATCAAGCCTTTCTGGGGTCCTGTCGTTGATTTGCTTTCTACCAAAAGATGGTGGGTTGTTTCCATGCAGTTGCTGATTGGAGCAGGACTTGCCGGTATTGCTTTGTTAATACCCATGCCGTTTTACTTTCAGGCTACCCTGATTGTTTTCTGGCTAATGGCTTTTAGTTCTGCTACACACGATATTGCTGCCGATAACTTTTACATGCTGGCATTGTCCGATGATAAACAATCGTTTTTCATGCGTGTTCGTGGTGCATTCTATCGTTTGGCAATGATTTCGGGACAAGGATTTCTGATTATTTTCGCCGGCGCTATGGAGCGTGTTACCGGTAATATCCGGTTTTCCTGGAGTATTACTTTCTTTGTGATTGCCGGTGTTTTCATCCTGTTGATGCTGTATCATCGTTTTGCTTTGCCTAAAGTACCGGCAGATAAGTTGCATAAATCGGTTAATCCCAATAAAAAACTGGGCGATTTCGGGGGAACTTTCAAATCTTTCTTTCAAAAAGATAAAATTGTACTTTCTTTGGCTTTTTTACTTGTCTACAGGCTGGGAGAAGCTATGTTGGTTAAAATCGCTTCCCCTTTTCTGCTCGACCCTGTTGAACTGGGAGGATTGGGGTTGAGTACCGAGCAGGTGGGACTGGCATACGGAACGGTTGGCATAATTGCCCTGGTGTTGGGTGGAATTTTGGGTGGATTTGCTATTTCGATGAACGGTTTGAAGTTCTGGTTGATACCTATGGCCTTATTTATTACTTTACCCAACCTGGCGTATGTGTATATGGCTTTTTTTCAGCCGGTTGATTATCTTACTGTCATCAGTTGTGTGGCTATCGGACAGTTTGGCTATGGATTCGGCTTTGCAGCATTTCTGATGTACATGATTTACATGAGCGAAGGAGAATTTAAAACCGCATACTACACGCTTGCAACAGGTTTTATAGCGCTCGGCATGATGTTGCCGGGTATGACTGCCGGCTGGTTACAGGAACAGCTAGGTTACAAAATGTTTTTTGTTATCGTTGTCCTGATTGCTATTCCAACGATATGGATTGCCGGAGCCATTAAATTAGATCCTTCCTTTGGAAAGAAAAAATAATTTTCTGTACCTTTGTTGCGTTTTAAAACAACATTTCAATCGATGAAAATATTAATCCTTGGTGCCGGTAAAATGGGCACATTTCTGACTGATGTTTTGTGCTTCCAGCACGAAGTCGCCTTGTTTGATACAGATCCGAAACGCTTGCGTTTTGTGTTTAACACGCTGCGGATGACCCAATATGAAGAAATTAAAGCGTTTCAGCCTGAGTTGGTAATCAATTGTGTGACATTGAAATACACAATCGATGCGTTTCGTAAAGTGTTGCCTTTTCTTCCTGATAATTGTATTCTTTCGGATATAGCATCTGTAAAAACCGGTCTGAAATCATATTACGAATCATCGGGAATGCGTTATGTGTCGACACACCCGATGTTCGGTCCGACTTTCGCTACGCTCGACAATCTGAGTTCGCAGAGTGCCATCATCATCGCGGAATCCGACCACATGGGAAAAGCTTTTTTCAAGGATTTATACGGCTCGCTGAGACTGAAGATATTCGAATATACATTTGAGGAACATGATCAAACAATTGCTTATTCATTGTCGATCCCGTTTGCCTCAACCCTTGTTTTTGCTTCGGTAATGAAGCCGCAGGAAGCGCCTGGTACAACATTCAAAAGACACATGGATATTGCCAAGGGACTTTTATCGGAAGATGATTACCTGCTGACAGAAATTTTATTTAATCCTTACACCCCGGAACAGTTGAATAACATCAGAGGAGAATTGCGGGCTTTACTGGATATCATCGATCAAAAAGATTCGGAAGCGATGCATCAGTTCCTGAAAAAAGTGAGGAAGAACATTGAATAGTTGTTAGTGGTCAGTGGTTAGTATTAGCGTATCGAATATACTCCTGTAAAATCTATAAAATACACATACATCAATAATTATCAATATGGAAACAAAAGATCAGGTTTTAGCAGCCATGAAAGCTGCCGGTAAGCCGGTAAATGCCGGCAAGTTGGTTGAGTTGACCGGACTCGACAGAAAAGAAGTGGATAAAGCCATGAAACAACTGAAGGCCGATGGCGCCATTGAATCACCCAAGGTTTGTTTCTGGCAACCTAAATCATAAGGTGAAATTGTAATGTGGTGCTGTCTCAAAAGTATTTTCACGCGAGAAACAGCCAAGGTGTTTCAGAAGTGTTCAAATGCAAGGAGCTGAGATTGAGGGAGAGGGAGCGTGCTAAAGTACGTGACCGAGCACTCATATCGAAAGCAATGCGGCAGTTGGGCACTTATGAGACACCGTCATCAATGTATTTATTAAATTATTTAAAAATAGCCCTCCATTTCCCGAAAAACACTACTTTTGTCAGATAAAGCATGTCAAAATTACAGGTTTATTAATTGGTGAAATATGCAGTATTCAGAAATTCAGTCTGTTAAGCAACGCTATGGAATTATAGGTAACTCCGAATTACTGAACCGGGCAATCGATATTGCAGTCCAGGTTGCGGCGACCGATTTATCAGTCCTGATTACCGGTGAAAGTGGGGTCGGAAAAGAGAACTTTCCTCAAATTATCCATCAGTACAGCCACAGAAAACACGGTCCCTATATTCCGGTAAACTGTGGCGCCATACCCGAAGGTACGATTGATTCTGAATTGTTCGGACATGAAAAGGGTTCGTTTACCGGAGCTACGGCCGATCGAAAAGGCTATTTTGAAGTGGCCGATGGTGGCACCATTTTTCTGGATGAGGTGGGGGAGTTGCCCTTATCTACGCAAGTCAGGTTGCTGAGAGTGCTCGAAGCCGGTGAATTCATCAAGGTCGGTTCTTCCAAAATACAGAAAACTAATGTCAGGGTAGTGGCGGCTACCAACCGCGAAATGAAACAAGCCATCCGGGATGGGAAATTCAGGGAGGATTTGTACTACCGGTTGAATACAGTACCCATTTACGTACCGCCGCTTCGCGAGCGAAAAGAAGATATTGTCTTGCTGTTTCGTAAATTCGCATCCGATTTTGCTGATAAATACCGGATGCCGCCCATCAAACTTTCTGATGAAGCTAAAATCATGTTAACCAATTATTATTGGAACGGAAACATCAGACAGCTTAAAAATATAACAGAGCAGATTTCAGTCATTGAACAACACCGGGACATTTCAGCAGATATACTGAGGAATTACCTTCCGAATGAAGATGTGGAACGGTTGCCGGCCTTGTTTGCCGGTCATAGGCCGCTCGATCAGAAAACTTTCAATAGTGAGCGGGAAATCCTGTATCAGGTGCTTTTTGATATGAAGAAAGACATGAATGAGCTGAAAAAACTGGTTCATGACATCATGAATGGTCAGGCTGCACCGGTTCAGCACTACGATGTTGATTTTGGAACGCATATTCCGGAAAAACAGGATGTTATGCTGACAAACCACGAACGGGAAATCATAACCGATAAGAAGTATATGAAAGGCAGTGCGTTTCATGCCGACCCGGATGATGTGAATTATATGGAAGCAGAAGTTTTTCAGGATGTTGAGCCCGTTCACGAACCGGTCAGTCTGGAAGAAATGGAAAAACAGATGATCCGTAAAACACTCGAAAAACATAAGGGAAGGCGTAAAGCTGCTGCTGTAGAATTGAAAATATCGGAACGTACCCTCTATCGTAAAATCAAAGAATATGGGTTGGATTAAAAATTTAAAAGCCAGAAACTTGTTGAAGATTATGGTTTGGGTGAAAGTCGTGAAATGGGCGGTTATGTTGCTCGTCGTTACGTTTTTTAATTCCTGTCTTATTTCCTATACATTCAATGGAGCGTCGATAGATTATGCTAAAACACGGTCGATTTCGATTGCCGATTTTAATAATGTGGCTGAATTGGTTCACCCGCCTCTTGCGCAGGAATTCTCGGAAAAGTTAAGGGACAAATTTGCTAAACAGACCCGGCTGCAATTGCTGAAAAACAATGGCGACATGCACCTGGAAGGTGAGGTTGTAGGTTATGTGCTAACTCCGATGGCAATTGGACAGGACTCGTATTCTGCCGAAACCAAGCTTACCGTGACCATCAATGTGCGGTTTACAAACAATGCTAATGCAGAAGATGATTTTGAAAAAAAATATACGGCTTTCCAGACTTTTGATAGCAACAGGATGTTGACGGATGTACAGGATGAGTTACTCGCTATCATGATGGAGGATATTATTGATAATATCTACAATGATACGGTGGCGAAGTGGTAAGTAAGTGATGAGGTTGCCGCGTCGGCTTTGCCTCCTCGCAATGACGAAACTGAAAGAGATTGGAATGAAGACTGATGATTTTATGAGATTGATTGCTGAACCGGAGACTGTTGATGGTACGCATGCAGCAGATCTGAAAGAACTGACTGAAAGGTATCCCTATTTCAGTCAGGCGAGGGTGCTTTATCTGAGATCGCTGCAGAAGTCGCAAAGTATTCATTTTGAATCGCAGATTGGTATTACTACTTTATATGCTTCCGACAGAAACTGGCTGTATTTTTATCTGTATCCTGAAGCTCGTTTGAGTAAAACGTCGGAATCGCATCAGCGCGACGCCCGTTATTCAGGCAGTTATTTTGACTTGTTGGAAGCGGCTGAATCTGAAGGAGAGGACACACGCGTTTCACTGAAAAAAATTGCTGAAAGTTTGAAAGCCTCCAGAGCAATGCTGAAAGAGGAAAAACGAATTCCCGAAATGGCGTCCGCCCATCAACCGGAGACGCGGCAAACAAAAATTGAAATTCCGGTTCCGGATTATTTCAGGTATGAAGATGAACAGACAAAAGATTTATCCCTGGAAGAAAAATCCCGTCTGTATATCAGACAGAAGAAATACAGCGAAGCAATTGAAATATTGAGGCAATTAAATTTGATAAATCCGAAAAAAAGTATTTACTTTGCAGACCAAATTCGATTTTTGGAAAAAATCATCGCAAATTCAAAATAAAGAGGCTAATATGTATACTTTTTTTATTATTCTGATTGTAATCGTTTCGCTGTTGCTAACCTTGCTGGTGTTGGTTCAAAACTCTAAAGGAGGTGGATTAGCAGCCGGATTTACTTCTTCAAACCAGATTATGGGTGTTCGTAAAACAACCGATTTTCTGGAAAAAGCAACCTGGACGCTGGTTGTTGCCCTCGTGGTGTTTTCTGTTGCAGCAGTAGGTTTCCGTTCGCACAGTAAAGGTGCGCACGAATCTGAAATCAAAGAACTCTACCAGGAAGCTCAACAGGCTGAGCCGGGCGTTGTAAATCCCGGATTTACGGAAGAACAGGACGGCAATCAGGAATAAATTTCTCATTCATCATATTAAAGCGTGTCAAATTTATTTTGATACGCTTTATTTTTATTTTATAGCAAGGTGTTACAAATTGACGATACCATTATAAGTTTCGATTTGTTCGAAGAACAGTTTGTTTGCAATCTTCAGGCATGCAAAGGAGAATGTTGCATCGAAGGGGATGCGGGAGCTCCGCTCGAACAGGATGAAATTGAAAAAATTCAGGAAATTTTGCCGCTGATCTGGGATGACCTGACTGAAGTTTCGAAGGAGGTGATCCGTAAACAAGGAATTTCTTATATAGATGAAGACAATGAACCGGTTACATCCATTGTCAACGGCCGTGAATGTGTGTTTACTTACACGGATGAATCGGGGGTGTGCAAATGTGCTATTGAGAAGGCGTTCAGGGCGGGAAAAACAGATTTCCCAAAGCCGGTTTCCTGTCACCTTTATCCGGTCAGGGTGCAGCAATACAATGAATTCAAAGCCGTGAATTACCATCGATGGAGTATTTGTAATTGTGCTGTTTCATTGGGGCGGCAATTGAAAGTGCCTGTCTATCAGTTTCTAAAAGAGCCTTTAATAAGAAAGTTTGGCGAAAACTGGTATGAACAATTGGTGGTGGCGGCCAAAGAGTTAAATCAAAAATAAACAACAATGCAGGTTGAGATTATCACCATTGGAGACGAGATACTCATCGGGCAGATTGTGGACACCAATTCTGCCTGGATGGCAACGGAGCTGAATAAGGCCGGTTTTGAAGTAGTACAGATAACTTCTGTACACGACAGCGAGAAACAGATAACAGATGCGTTGGAGTCAGCGCTCGAAAGAGCAGAAGTTGTTTTGTTTACAGGCGGAATAGGTCCGACAAAAGATGATATTACCAAGTTGACCCTGTGTCGGTATTTTGGCGCCGAACTGGTTTTTGATGCCGGCGTATATGCCAATATCGAGAATTTGCTTAAAAATCGCATGCGCGCCATGAATGAGCTGACGAAAACGCAGGCCATGGTTCCGGATAAGGCAGTAATAATTCCTAATCCCATCGGTACAGCGCCCATTACCTGGTTTAATAAAGATGGAAAAGTTGTCGTGTCGATGCCGGGCGTCCCGTATGAGATGAAACGTGCCATGGAATTTGAAATTATCCCGCGGTTACAGAAACAATTTCAGCCACAGGCTATTATTCACAAGACCCTGTTGGTTGCAGGTTATCCCGAATCGGCCCTGGCATTGAAAATAGCCGACTGGGAGAACGCGTTGCCGGAACAAATTCACCTGGCCTATCTGCCTCATTTCAATATCGTTAAGTTGAGGCTGAGTGCCGCCCAGGATGATTTCGTTTCTACCAAAAATGAAATTGACAGACAGATTACGTTGCTGAAAGTTATATTGGGAAATGCTGTTATTGCAGAAGAAGATATAGTACTCGAAGAATTGGTGGGGAGGCATCTTAAAGCAGCAGGAAAGACCCTGGCAACAGCCGAGAGTTGTACCGGTGGACACATCGCGCATCG
>JARKQF010000203.1 GCA_029973975.1 Paludibacter sp. | reverse complement strand
GTAGCCTATGTGTCCCTTTCCCGGCATCGGGACGATGTAACTCTGTATTATGGCCGGGATGACTTTAAGGATCAAACAGCATTGCAAGAAGCCGTGGAAAAGAGAAATATTAAATCACTGGTCAAAGACTTTGCCGATCATAGGGGATACGAAGCTAATTACTATATGTCGGACTTCCCCAAGACCGTTCATCTAAACAAGGAGTGGTTTGTTGTCCCGGAGGGGAAACTTCAAGAGCCGCTCCACGGCCATTACCAGGGTGAGACGCAATATCAGGGAAAGACCTGGCACCGGATCAAAAACGATGACGGCGAAAGATTCCTGATTCCGGCAGCGGCAAAACTCAGTCAAAAAGACCTTCTTTTGGAGCGGGTTGATTATGACGGTAAAGACCTTGTTAAATCCGCAATAGTCACAAGATCGCCCATCAAAGACAAAGTTAAAGAAATGGGTATGGAGCTTGGCCGGTTTCTTGGCTTATAAGCTGATTTTTCGCCCGTGTGGAATGCGCCAGTGCTTCCTGTAAGTGAGTGTGCAGTATTTTTCGATGATATACACTGTTTCAAATGGTACTCATTAAGGCTGATTTTCTTTACAGAGGAAAAATTTCCCACAAATTACCTGCCCGGCTTTTTGTCTTTATTCCCGTGAAAAGACCAGCGCCAAAATTTCATTTCTTTTGATTTTAAACATGTTTTTACTTTAGATTTTTTTTAAGAAGAGTATAAAGATAACGAAAAATGAGGAAATACCCACCAAGTATATTAAATGTTAGCCATAAAGGGGATGGAGAAGCATGAAGAATATCGCGTCAAAAATTGGCACGGGCATCATCATATTGGTCATTCTGTTTTTTGGCCTCAAAGGTTGCGTAGTGACGGTTTGGAAATCACCTGACACGCCAACAACCTATGCCATTCATGGCTCCGACGGTAGATCGCTAGCTATGATATTTCTGCCAAAGAATGAAACCATAATGTTGTATGTAGAAGATAAAGCCGAATTCATGGAAGCTACGCTAACAAAAATGCGTGGTACGTATGGCACCCATTACTTTTGGCGGTTGTGGAGCATTGAAGGCCCTGGCACTGGAGGCGGATTACTGGGGTATCGAATCTATCCCGATAATGCAGAGCCTGTAGTTATGGAAACGACAGTACTGAAGAAATTTGTTCACGGCACATCAAAACCAACTCTCAGAAGCGAAGGTGATCGAACTCACCCAGTAATACTCTTCGCTGAGAACGCTGTCAGATTTGAAGATATGTGGCTGGAGAAGGAACCAACCAACTCAGAATTGGTGCAAGCACTCTTGAGTAAGCTAAAGGCACAATGAGGTATTGCAATGGCTAACAAACGCTTCGAGAGGGACGCTCCGCCAGCAAGTTTCGCTTGCTGTCTCCGCGTCCCTCAAGCTGTATGTTGTTTTCTTTCAATCGGTAATTCCTGTCATCTCCTCAAGTCATAGATACTTGACTTGTAGATGAACAATGCGATATTCGCCTAGCCAAAAGGTGCAAACACCAAAGCGGGCTTTTTCCATGAACTTCTTCCTGTAACAGAGTGATCTCAAATTTAATATGGTATACTTTGTTTCAATCGGAATTCATTAATATCGATTGTCTCTGATTTGGACAAATTTTCCATAGAAAACTCAATTCGGCTTTTTATCCTTATTATCCTGAATTGCCAAATGCTGTTTTTCAATAAAGCTGATTTTATGGAGATTTTCGCTTTTCTTTCTGCCGCTAATCGATTAGGATGCAAGCAAAAAATCGGAAAAAGCCAAACACAACGTATTAATTGTTCGATTGATCGGCGTAAGGAGGTGAGAAATGAGAGGATTACCTCGCACAGTCAAAGTATCTCTTGAAAAAGCTCTCGATTCAGCTCTTCTTGCGGTAGAGGTTTACAATAAGCCAGCGATCAAATTTAAGTCGGGCGGATTCGTGGCACTTATGGTAATAGCCTGGACCGCACTCTTTCATGCGTATTTTTTCAAAGAAAAAATTAAGCCCTATAAAAAACTTGTAAATGGACGTTTTGACAAGCGGGATGGTGATTACGTCTACTGGGAAATTTCAGAATGTATTAAGCGTTATTTCAAAAACAATACAACCAATCCAACACGTAAAAACATTGAATTTTTTATTCCTTTGAGGAATAAGATAGAACACAAATCATTGCCAGCCATTGACTCGGACATATTTGGTGAGTGCCAAGCACTTCTTTTGAATTTTGATAAGTTTGTTGAGACTCATTTCGGAGAGAACTATTGCTTAAGAGAGTCTTTGAGCTTCTCTCTCCAGTTGTTTCCAAGCCTCAAGAAACTAAACCAGGCAAAAGGAAAAGATTCAGCGACTCTAGCAGTTCAAGAGTTCATTCAACAATATCGTTCTAGTATTTCTACTGATACAATAAGCAGTGGCGAATATTCTTTCAAAGCATTTTTGATCCAAGTTTCGAACCATCAAGGTGCCTCAAGTCTGCCAATTCAATTCATCAATTACAACAATCTAACCCCGGAAGAAAAAGACGAGTTGGGCCGATTCGTTACACTGATCAAGACAAAGCAAGTCCAAGTCGTAAACCCGAAAGGCAAAAAGCCAAGCGATGTTGTCAGATCAGTTCAAGAGGGGCTTGGAGATCCCAAGCTCGTGCGTGGTAACAAGGTGGTGAACAAATTCAATTCTTCTACACATACGAGCTGTTGGAAATTTTACAATGTGCGGCCGGACAAAGATTCACAAGATCCTGAAATGACAGACACGAAATATTGTGTTTATGATGTAACACACAAGGATTATGTGTACACGCAAGCGTGGATCGACTTTTTGATTGAAAAAATGAAGGATGAAAGCGAATATCAAAAAATTCTAGGAAAGGCCGAATCTAACAATGCTGACTCCGGGGACAAGCTCCGTCGCAGGTTAACTCAAAATTAGACATGGCACATTGGTAAAATATGCTCTTGATAAATTCAAAAGACCAAATTGAGTATGATATAGATTATTTAAAGAATGGCGAATTCAAAACTTTAAATGATGTAATAAATAGGTATGAATCGTCGGATATGAATCTTTTTTATCATGTTGTTAGCTCGCCCACATGTAGATATGAAAAAAAGTTTGGAAAGCATCGGATTGCCGCGGAAATTTTGAAAATGTCAGCGGAAGAACGTTTTATCAATGTATTGAAGAGCAAGAAAATAATCGGTAACCCAAAAAGCTTTTTTGTAAACAAAAGTAAAGATACGATAGAACCAATGAAATTTGATGAAATACGTTCTGTTAGTTTTACATTCTCTTCTATATATGAACTGGCCGCTCACTTTAAGGCCCGAAATTCTCAATATGCAATATGTTTTTTTCATGATTTTCTTCAAGATAAAGGTATACGTAAGGTTCAATACATAAATGATTATCGTGCTGAAGACCTACAAAGAATAGTATTTAGTTCACCTCACCTCATTGAAATATATAGTGGCACATATAATATGAGGTGGGAATCTGAATGGAGAATAAAAGGTGATTTGCAGTTTTCCAATGACGATGTTGCATTCGTGATAGTCCCAGATACTGAGTATAAAAGAATGATAAATCAGTTTTCCAATGACGATGAGCTCTCTGATTACCTTTTCATTATACCTGGATCGACTTTCACATCTCCAATTGATCATCTATTTCAAATTCAGAATTCAGATAATTTAGCCTTTGGCCAATTGCCTCTTTTTCGGCAAGGTTTTGATGACGGACTTCTAATGGATACTGATGATTTTCCTGAACTATTACCATCTGAGAGAGAGCTTTTTGAACAAAGGGCTAAAAGGTATCTTAAGGCACTTGCAAAATCTACAATCCATGACTGCTATGAGCATCGTTTCGTTAAGAGGTTTATTAATTTCATAAATAATTTGGACAATTCAAATTGGGGGATGTCCTGCATTCCTGATATTAACAACATTAAGAAAAATTTTAACGAACCTTGGCGTAGCCATAGGGATTTAACAATAGCGTGCTACGAAACTTTGTTCAAAATACAGCAAAGTAGAATAGTCCAATCTTGGGATGTGTAATCATGCCTAACAAGGTGTTTTCATTCAGGTGCGCAAAAACTGCGCGCCACTGAAGCGAGCGTTACTCTCTTTCAATTGATTATCTTCGATTTACTCTGTTTTTAAATTTATTGACTCGTAGGTGTTATCCGCACCTTTCCACAACTATTTCGAGATTAAAAATAAAGGCACTAAATTTGTATTTTTTAAAAAATTATTTCGGAAATTTACCCGACTCTTTATATGCTTTTTTAAAAAAGTCTCGTTATAGGGCATTTAAAACGGTCTCTTTTTTAAAGGAACTTGACAATAAACTTCATTGCTTAAAATGCGGGCAATTTGCTATTTATGCCCCTTGTCTAAATGTTTATACTGCCAATTCCACAGAAAAGAGAAGGGTTATAAACAATAGTGTTGATAGCTGGGTTAAATTTTAGATTATAATTCTTTCCACTTCATCAAGCGAAATCTGGTCATTGCGCCGATCATAAAGCCCCGTCGTCCTGGCCGATTCATGATTAGCCATCTGTTGGGCTATCTCCAGTTTTCCCCCATTCCTTAAATATTCGGTGATTCCCGTGGCCCGGAAACTGTGACATCCTATCTTAGTCCGAATGTTGGCATCACTTGCCCGCCGGTTTATCATTCTATATACGTCAGCCTGAGTCATAGGGTTTTCCGTCAGCTTTCCGGTCCGCCTGCAGGCTGTCCGGAAGAGAAAACCTTTTGTGTCTGCAGCGATTCCCGCCGCCTCAATATAGGCATGTAAATATTCCTCTAATTTATGGTGGCAGGGCATTTCATGAAGCTTGCCGCCTTTTTCGTGTAATCTTACCCAGGTTCTCCGGCCCTGCACATAAACATCCTCGACCCGCATCTTGATCGCAGCCCCTACCCTGGCAAAAGTATACACCATAAGACCCATCTGGGCCCGGTCCCTTAACCCCACGGGAGAAACATCATCAATAACTTTAAGGATGTCCTGGGCCTCTTCCACAGCCAGTATAGGTGTTTTTCCTTTTTTAACCGAATATTTCGGCCCCCGGACGGCACTGGCGGGATTAGTAGGCACTACCTGGCCCACAACCAGCCAGTCATAAAGCATGCGGAGGGCGGCCAGGTGTTGTTTTACCGAAGGAGCGGCCAATTTCTTCTGCAGATCCTCGACATAAGCCGCCACATGGACAGGCCGCACATTCTGCAGGGAGGTAAGGCCCTCATTGATGCACCAGGCGGCAAAATAACCGGCAGCCTTGACATAAGCTCGGCGGGTGTGGGCATTGCGGATATTGACGGTAAAAAATTCCAGCACCTTTTCGGCGGTTCTTTGATCCGGGGCAAAAAGCGCCGGGAGCGCTCCTTTATTTTCTTTTCCTACAGTAATAATTTCACCGGTCATTAGGCCCTCTTTCCATACTTGTTTAATGAATGATAACGTCCTTTATCATACATTAAAGAGAGGGGGTTATCAAGAGATGGATAGGCCCAATGATTTAAGGATGAGCTGAGTCCCCAAAAAGTTCGGTATGCCGATCTTAGAAAATCGCGATCATTAATCTATCCCTTATACTTGAAAATGGATCACGCGGACGGAGGCACATGGGAAAGGAACGCCTGGGTAAACAGCATGTCTTTATCTTATGCATGTCTCTCACAGAGGTGTAATTTATCGATATGGTTAAATTATTGCATATCGTTCATTCCATTTTGATATCGAATGTGATAAAGTAATAATTATTATTATCTGATATTCCAAAGCTGGGTTGGCTCTAAGAAACTTCGCAAGTCCCGGTTAATAACAGCATTATTTACCTTTAAGGGACAGAAAAAGCCGAGTTTCCACATTCGCAACTATAGGGAGCTTGCAAATCTTTCCCTTTCCCGCCCATCCTCACATGCTCGACCACACATACGGCTTTGCCCTGGCCGATCAAGGGGTAGACACAAGGTTAATCCAATACTATCTTGGACGTCGTAATATTCAACACACTGTGATATATACGGTGGCAAATCCAGCAAGGTTTGAAAAATTGTGGCGGTAAGTGCCTGGATTGTTCTTTGTTTTGCTATACACAATTTCATCAAAATTAAATTTTGAATAGGATAATGCTTTTCAATTAAGATTGGTTAACAAATAAACCAGTAAAGGCAATTAGTTATGACACCTGCTCAAGTTATCCGGCGCATTCACATGCTATGTCATGATGGAGACAAAGACTTTGTTGCAAGAACTAATCAATTATATAAAGACCTCGATGAACTCAGTAATGATAATATTCTTACTCATATAGAAGAAGGCGGGATGATTCCCGAGGACATTGGGCATGATTCTACGGAAGAAAAACTCTTTGCAAAATATTGTGATTACCTCCTAGCCCGCGGCCTTTCCCTTATCGGTATTCCATCAAGCACTATTACTGAACGCGCTGACGCTGCTGATGTAGAAGGCGTGGCGGTTGTTGGTCAAGAACGCTACCGTATAGTCGGTGATGCTAAGGCTTTTAGATTAAGCCGTACAGCTAAAAACCAAAAGGATTTTAAAGTTGATGCATTGGATCGATGGAAGAAAGGAGCGGAATACGCAGTTTTACTCGGTCCACTATACCAATACCCAACTAGAACAAGCCAAATTTATCAGCAGGCCATAGAGAAGAACGTTACTCTCTTATCATTCACTCACTTAGGGTTCTTAATAAAATACCGCGCATCGATTAATCCTTTATCTGTACGCGCTATATGGAGTGATTATTCTTCCCTTCCGAATTCACAAAAAGCTCACCCTTATTGGGCCAAGATTGATGAACTCGTGAGTGCTGCTGCTGGGAAAAATGTAAAGTTTCTTCGAGATTACAAGATAGATGTTTTGCATAAAGTCCATATACGAGCTGAAGAACAGCTTTCACATTGGGAAAATCGTCGGAAAGAGATTGAGGTAATGACCCCCGATCAATTGCGCGCTAAACTAATAAAGGCGGAACGAATAGACAGCAACATAGAGACCATCGCAGCATTTATTCGGACATTAGAGGGAGTCACGGATTTGTAGACGAAACCCAGGCAAATGCGGTCGTAGCAACGTTGTCACGTCTATTATAGACTGTCTATCTGAAACTCCCTTTACGTTTTTTGCATTGGCAAGATAAGCAACACACTCTGCAATGGCTGCAATGCCAATATCTCTATCATCCCAACCCACAGCGCGAAGCGATATTATAAGGGGGATTACCTTTTCTTTAAAAAAGACATTTATATCATCTGGATTTATTTGTGATTTTTTATGCCTTTTTTTTGAAGCCATGAAGGCCACGCAGGTATTCACAGCGCTTGAGGATATGGCGCGAGGTCTTGCTTTCCTTTCAACATTAAGCGGAAGTACATCGTCGAGAAACAATCCACTTGCTCTAAGAGCAGTTAAAATTGCTTCCCATCCTCCTACCGAGCTATGACTATAGACAAGAGCTAATTTTCCACCCGTCTTTAAAACGCGTTCGGATTCTTGTAATGCCTTGCTCATCTCAGAGGTGTACCATTCATGCGCGGCTTTAGGTGTGCCTTGCCGGAATGTCGATGCAACAAGCTCATCTAAATCTTCTGTTGATTCCTTTAGGAATATTTCAGGGACGAGGGTATCAAACAGCAGTCGCTTCCAGACAAAAAAGAAGTCGGCTAAAACCGTGTAAAATACATTATCATAGTAAGGAGGATCCGTTATAATAGCATCCAATGTTTCATCATTAAAAGGAAGATTTTGTGCATGGCCTTTAATGATTACCGGGGTCTCATTAAAAATATCGAGAGAAGCCACCCCAGCCTCAATACGTTCTAGCTTGTCCCATAGGTTCGAAGGACCGTTCGCTGCCGGATCAGATTCAACATAGTCCCACAACATTGAAATACCAGGGCCGCAAAAAGCACGCCCAACTTGTTCATTTTGAGAAATCCACATAGATAATCTGCAATTCCAATCTACAATTTGATCAATAAGGCCACTTAGAGCGGCACCAATAAACAGCGCTGTTTCTTTTCCTTTTTGATTAGATAATCTCTGGATTTCTTTATTTAATATGTTGATAAGGTGCAGGAGTACAACACGCTGACGGGGGTTGAGAAAATCGGAGTATGTATCAATGCCATAAAGCGCTGGGTTGACTATTCCAGACCATTTTGGGAGACAAACATTTGGGAGATTTACCCCTAAGCGCTTCAACAACGAATGCTCTGTTTTTCGAACCATAGATTCTTCAGGAAGGGCATTGTCTCCTGGTTCTTGAAATACCTTACCTTTTTTGTCTGAAAGTGCGTACCCGACAACTTCTAGCACATCGGATGCAGCTTTGATTGAAGGGCATTTGTGAAGATGTCCACAAGAAGGGCAAGCTACACCCCTCCGTTTTTGCCAATTATCGATAGGTGTGCCACCGGCATCGTACCTAATTTTTATTTTTTCTTGCTGCGCTTTGCTATCAACTATTCCCTCAAGAAATATTCGTTTCCCCTTCTTTTTAGAAATCCAAGGACGCTTTGATAGGCGGAATTCAAAACCGCACTCCGTACATATCAACCGATAGCTCCAGAAATATACGAAAGGATATGTCCCGTTCTTAGCTTTTGAACGTAACGGGAAAAGTGGTGCTGTCATTTTCTCAAGCTGATTCAGGACACGCATCCCGGATTCTCGGAGCAATTTTAATGTCTCAATTTTCCCCAATGAACTAAAAGATATTTGTGACCATTCAAGTAAGAATCGCTGGATAAAAATAGATAAAGGGTTGCTGTCAATTGCAAACGCTTTTCCTCCAGCTTTTGCAATTTCAACGGGAATTGTTCCCCCGCCCCCGAATATATCAAGCACCGCCGGGTTTTCCCCTGCATAGTGTGCTTTGTTAAGTACCTCACGAACTAGAAGTTCCATTGCACTATGGGGACGACGTGCCCACCACACATGAACGGTGTGTGTTGTTTTCCCTCTGCTGTACCTTTCAGCTAACCCGCAACTACTTGCAGTGAGAGCAATATGTTTATCCAGCTTATCGAGTTCATTTTTTAATGGTAGATTATTGGCATTCAACATAAAGTGCCCCGTTTTGTAGACTAATCTTAAAAATCTTCTTTTGTTCAGGAATCATCCTAGTCCATCGGTATCCAATTGAGATTCTACGATACTGCCAATCCACGCGCTTTATCCCGTGGTCTGCTCCATTGAATATCAGCCGGACTTCTTTACGACCTTTCAAAAAGATTTCCATTTCTTCACCTTGTTTTTTTTTCCACTTTAAGTATCCCCAGCGTCGTGCACTCTCAGAAATAGCAATTTCCATCGAAATCCCTCCAAATCTAAGCTTAAATCAAGCTTTAATCTAATAAAGGAAATATGTCAATAAAAAAATAAAAAATACAAACCTAATCCTCCTTAGCGATTTGGGTTGTATTTTTTGACTTTCTTGCCTTGTCCTTCTCTTGCGTTCCCGCTACTTCGGACTACGGTTCATCATGGTCGATGCAGCCCATTTTCAAGCCCCGGCCCTCTCCATTCGCTTCCGCGGACTGGCTCGGGATGTTCTTTTTACCGACGGGGCAAAATATGTTGCTGATGAAGCCGGGATTAATTGGCTCTTAGACGAAATCGCTCTTTCCCAAATGAATAAACGGGTTGCCGCTGAAGAGTTTCAGCTTTGGAAATTAAAGCTCAGCCCACTTATAACACCGTAAGGCTTGTTTGTGAGAACGGCAACGGCATGATAAGTATAATGAAAGGGTCTTGTCGCACCTGACGTGTGGCAAAACGCCTTTCGAGATCGGGTTGTTTGGAGAATACTCTTACGAGTCGGGAAAAGGCTTCATGACATGGTTATTCAAAATATGTTATTAGGATACCCTTTCAGTTCGTGCAGGAAGTTGATTTTTCAGGCTATAGCTTCCAGACCTTTTTTCTGCACCAAAGTAAGCAGCTTAAGGGATGGCCCACGTGGTTCTTTTTCCCCTCTTTCCCATTGACTTATCAAGCTAACGGTCACATTCAGATATTTTGCAAATACGGCTTGACTGACACCGGCATGTTTTCTAACTGCCGCGATTTCCTGTGCCGAGAGCTTTTCTATGTTTGTCAGGCAAGATACGTCAAAATCGCGCATCGTCTTTGCGTCTATCAGACCAAGGCGATGCAGGCCGGTCGCCGTTTCATGCAACGCTTCCAGCGCTTCACTCTGATATTTCTTTTTCATGGTATTTTACCTCCTCCAATTCACCCGCGTTTAATGCCTTTCTTATGCCGGCATCACTAATACTCAGTAATATTTGCGCCATCTTTTGGTATCCATCCAGTTCGACGGCGCTCAGGTTGGCCTTTGCGTTCTTTGGAAATCCGTACACGAACACGGCCCGTTTTTTTGTCCGATAGACGATGATTGTTCTGTAGCCGCTGCTTTTGCCCCCGCCTACGCGGGCTACCCTCTTTTTGAGGAGATTGCCGCCTAAATCTCCATCATGCAGGCCTTTTTCTATTTCCTGGATGGCATCCGCCAGCTTTTTATCGCTAATATCCTCTTTTCGTGCAAAGCGTGTAAACCACTTGGTTTTTAATATCTGCACCAACCCCTCCAATTATTGATAATTAATATAGCACTTAGTGTTATACTTTGAAACGGTTTATTAAAAATAATTTTACTTTAACGATTCGTTATCCTTTATTAATTATTGATGACTGGACTCTTTTCATTTCTTCGAGTAATTCCTGTTTGGAAATTATGTTCTTCCTGTCCAAAAGATTAATTAATGCTTCCGATTGGATGACTTCGGACATCAGCAATTCTCAGAAATCTACTATTTGTTTTTGATCAAGTTTTTCAGCCATTTTTTACCTTCCAGTGTATTCGTCTGAATGTTCTCTATGCTTTGCCCAGTTATCCAAATAGCTCTTTGCCAATTCCTTATTCCAGATAATCAGCACATTCTCCGCATTTTTTTCTTCTGCTGCTTTCGTGAAATTAAAACTGCCGGTAATTACTATTGCCCGATCTATGATGATAACCTTGTTATGGGCAATGGCGTGTTTGTCATCAATATAAGTAGGAATTCTTGAATTTGATAGGAAGGTGGCCGATGTATATTGATCCTTACGCTGGCTCTTGTCGAGAATGGCCTGTACCTTAACGCCTCTTTTGTGGGCGTTTAACAGGGCTCTTGCGATGGGAACAGAGGTGAAACTATAGGCTTGAACGAGGATCTCCGTTTTTGCTTTTGCGATCTGACTGACAATTGCTTCTGTGCAGCCTCCTCCGGGGCTGAAACATACTTGTGTCCGGGTGTTATTGAGAGTGAGTTCAGCTGCATTCGATATTTGCGAAAATGTGGCGAGAACTAAGCTGACAATAATAATGCTGCAAATAATTCGTTTTTTCATGGTGAGCTCCAGCATGTAATGGGATTGAGAACATCGCGAGTACCTGTTTCCCGTATATCTATCGGTGATTCGGTTGCATTTACAAAGATACTGAAGATGATGTTTTGCGGATTTTTTCATAGTGTTTCTTGAAGGCAGCATTCTTTTTCAGGTAATAGTGGAAACTTTGATATGAGGGCATGTCATGATCATTTCCAACAGCAATTACTGACCGGCCTGACTGAATACGCTTTAAATACTCCTCATAATCTGCTTGAGGCCTTATTTTGCTTTCCAACTTCAGATCTTCAGGGGTCAACTTACCCTGCTTCTTAAGCGTGTGCCACCTTTGGCGAGCTGCAGATACCGTGACGCCAAGGGCTGCTGCAATTTTAAGAAGAGTGTTTCCTTTCCTTCTCAGCGTGATTAGATCCAGTTCAAATTTCTCATCCAGTTTACTGGCTCGTACTTGAACACTGTATGGTAAATTCCGCCAGATTTTTTCATACTTTTTTTTGAATTTCTCGTTGGCTGCGACGTACTTGAAAAAAGTCTGACGGTGCGGCATGTCCTCATCGCGTGATACTTCCGCCGGCGTGCGTCCTGAAGCAATACGACGCAAGTATTCTTCAAAATCATCCTGTGTCCATTTCTCTTTTCGGCCATGCAGCTTAAGCAGTTTGTGGCAGCTGTCATTTCTTGAAGCCTCAACAAGTGGACGCCGCTCTTGCGACAATTTTATTATTTTTTTGATATGTCCCGGCGATGGTGAATACGGCACTTTGCCTGTTTCCCGCAATGCTGTAATGTGCTTTGATGACTTGTCGCGGAATATTTTCCCCGCAAGACCGTATGTCCAGGGAATACCGAATTGTTGCCTGTATTCATCCATCGTTATGCCGTGACCTTGGGAAATGTGAATGCCCAGATTGCCGTAATCCCTTCCGCAGAGAAGGCAAGTCAACCGGTCTTTATTGAAGTATTCCTTTAATTCTTCAAATGAAGCAAATTTTCCATTCCAGGGAAATCCGGGCAGGGGTTGAATATGACATTTATGCCGATACCAGGAACCGGAGCCTTCTTTATATTTGCTCTGCATAACTATTACTTACCCAAACTGGATTCTTATTTATCTTCAGTAAAATTTGGTCCCATTCCAACTTTGTAATCCATTTCGTTGGCAGAATAAGGCTTGAGAATGGAAAGCAGGAGAGATTTATCCTCGATATTTTCCTTAAGCCACGTTTGTTCCAGTTCTTTAGGAATAATGACGGGCATGCGGTCATGGATTGAACTTATCAGAGAATTGGCATCCGTTGTAATAATAGTGCAGGTATTAACCTGCTTTTGATCAGGAGACATCCACGATTCATGGAGTCCTGCCAGACCGAAAGGTTCTCCTGATTTAAAATAAAAATATAAAGGAACTTTCTGCTTACCGTCTGTCTTCCATTCGTAAAAGCCGTCAACAATTATAATACATCTTCGTTTTTTGAAGGCACTGCGGAAACTTGGTTTTTTATTGATTGTCTCCGCCCGCGCGTTGATTAGTTTATGGCCGATGGAGGGATCTTTAGCCCAGGAGGGAATTAAGCCCCAGAGATATGACTCAATAATATTTTGACCATTTTGCTGGATAACAGCGGAAATATGCTGTCCGGGGCTGATATTCCAGCCTGTCTTGATGTCCACTGATACATTCTGGATATTAAAATGATGGACGATTTTGCTTAAATCAGTAACTAAAACGAACCGTCCACACATAATTAAGTAACCCTCCAACTTATTGATAATATTATAACAGATTTAACAATTAATAAAATATTAATAAATATTCTTGACAATAGAACGTATGTTCTATTATAGTTTCACCCATGGAAACCAAACGTACCGTTAAATCAGTAGCCCAAAAGATAGCCGATTTTTATCGGGACTGTCACCGGATGCCGACCTATGAA
>JARKQF010000023.1 GCA_029973975.1 Paludibacter sp. | reverse complement strand
CATAAAAAAAGTTGTGATATAGGGAGATTATTTGTATATTTATAGCTGATAATCAAACAAATAACAAACATCAGCCCTATGATCACAACAGACAAAGTTATTGAAATATTTTGTATTGCCGACGATTTTTGTGCAGAATATGAGAATGAAATCCGGAATCACCAACTTCAAGCAGGTGACATAACGAAAAGGAGAAACAGGAAAACGCAAATGTCCCGGAGCGAGATTATTGCTGTGATGATCTGTTTCCACTGCGGAACCTTTCATAATTTCAAAAATTATTACCTGTTTTATATTTGCAAACACATGAAGAGCTATTTTCCAAATGCCGTTTCCTACAACCGTTTTGTCGAGTTGCAACCCAGGGTGATTGTACCTTTCATGCTGTTGCTCAAACTCTTTGGATTTGGTGAATGCACAGGCATTACATATGTGGATAGCACTCCAATCAAAGTATGTCATAACAAGCGTATCCACTCGAATAAAGTATTCAAGGATCTGGCACAAAGAGGGAAAAGTACGATGGGCTGGTTTTTTGGATTCAAGCTTCATCTGGTCTGTAACGAAAAGGGTGAATTGCTGAATTTCTCTCTCACAAAAGGCAATGTCGACGATAGAAACCCTGACGTAATCAATGTTCTTACCAAAGATCTTTTCGGTAAACTATATGCAGACAAGGGTTACATCAGCACAAAGCTCTTCGAGATGCTGTTTGACCAGGGAGTTCATTTAGTGACCGGTATACGCTCAAATATGAAAAATTCCCAGATGTCATTCCGCGACAAGATTCTCTTACGCAAAAGATCTGTAATTGAGTCCATCAATGATGAACTGAAGAATATCTGCCAGATAGAACATTCAAGGCATCGTTCCACACATAATTTCATCATGAACATAATTGCTGCATTGGTGGCATATTGTTTCTTTCCCAAAAAGCCTTCAATCAAATTTGAAGTGGAAAAGTCAAGTCAATTAACCATTTGGGGATAATATGTTATCCCGAACTCACGTTGGTATCTAAAATTAATGCGATAGCCAAGTTCGTCATCGATCATCAGGACGATGATGCTGCCAACCCGGACGAAATGTGGGTTGATAGTTATGAAGTATGCACCTTTCTCAAAATTAGCGAACGTACACTTCAACGTTTACGCACCAAGCGGCTAATTTCCTATTCTATCATATCCGGCAAATCATATTACACCATTGCGGAAATTAAGCGAATGCTCACAGAAAGGAGAATCCGCAGTACCGACGAATGTATGAATGACCTTATAAACAATTATCAATTCCATGCTCAACAAAGACGAACTGTTAAGACGGACAAATAGCGGTTTGGATGTATTCAAACACTATATTCCTGTGCAATGGAAAACGGGACGAAATTTCCTCAATCCTTTGTACGAAGATCGTAAAGCTTCTTGTAATGTATATTTCGACCGTCGAAATAGTGTTTACAAGATAAAAGACTTTGGAAACGATGAGTATAGCGGCGATTGCTTTTTCTTCGTTGGAAAGTTGAAAGGTTTGAATTGCAACAATGGAGCAGACTTCGTTGAAATTCTGAAAATCATAAACAGGGAGATGATATTGGGATTGGATAATTCCGATTATACCCCAGTTCCACAATCAAATCCGCAAAAAGGTAGTCTAACCGCTCCCGAACCGTCCAAAAGCAAGCCTTACAATATCATACAACAAAAATTCAATCAAAAGGAACTGGATTTTTGGTTAAGGTCAGGTATCACTCCCGAAATACTGAAACTATACAGAGCCGTATCCCTGAAAGAGTTTAGAAGCGAAAATAAGGACGGAAAATCGTTCTCTTACACTTCATCGGAGAATGAGCCGCTATTTGGGTACATAGGTAAACGATATGTAAAAATCTACCGTCCATTTTCGGAAATTCGTTTTTTATATGGAGGTAATATCGGGGAAAGCTACTGTTTCGGTCTGGAACAATTACCTGCCAAAGGAGATACGCTGTTCATCACGGGGGGAGAAAAGGATGTGATGACTCTTGCCGCTCACGGCTTTCATGCGATTTGCTTCAACAGCGAAACGTCCACTATTCCGACAGGAATAATCTATAAACTCACATTCCGATTTAAGCATATCGTATTGCTCTATGATGCCGATAAAACAGGAATAGATAGTGCAATCAAACACGAAAAAGCATTAGCCGAATATGGTGTAAAACGACTTCTGTTACCACTTTCAGGAGAAAAAAAAGAGAAAGACATTACCGACTATTTCATTAAAGGAAATAGCCGAAAAGAATTCCGCCAGTTATTCATCGACTTTCTTGATAATTTATATAGCGAAACAATGACCATGCTAAAATCCTGTGAAATTGATTTCAATAACCCTCCGGCAAAAGCCGAAGAAGTTATTTCCGCCGGAGATGTGCCACTCGGAACACAGGGGAATATCCTTTGTATTACAGGCGGCGAAGGAACCGGAAAAAGCAACTATGTTGCCGCCCTGATTGCAGGTTCGATAATCAAAGACAGCCGCAATATTGACACTCTGGGCATAAATGTTCGTGATAATTCCGACGGGAAAGCTGTCCTGCTCTACGATACAGAACAATCTGAAGTTCAGCTATTCAAGAATGTATCCAATCTTTTGAAACGTGCCAAACTGAACGAAAAACCCGAAGAACTGCGGGCATTCTCCCTTACGGGAATGTCCCGAAAGGAACGCTTGCAAGCTATTGTTCAGAGTATGGACAAATATCATTACGAATATGAGGGCATTCGCCTGGTCGTTATCGACGGTATTGCGGATTTGGTATTATCTGCCAATGACGAAGCGGAAAGTATCCGTATTGTGGATGAGCTGTACCGACTCGCAGGGATATACCGCACCTGCATTGTTAGTGTGCTTCATTATGTGCCGAATGGTTTGAAGTTACGGGGACATTTAGGTTCCGAACTGCAACGCAAAGCGGCTGCAATCGTGAGTATCGAACTCGACAGCGAGCCGTCGGTATCGGTGGTTAAGGCACTCAAAGTACGGGACGGCAGCCCGCTCGACGTTCCTTTGATGCAGTTCTCTTGGGATAAGGAACTGGGAATGCACATTTATATCGGTGAAAAGCCACGAGAGGAAAAGGAAAAACGGAAAGAAAAAGAGTTGGCGACAGTTGCCCGTGAGATATTTGGCGTACAAAAGCACTTGACTTATATCGACCTGTGCGACCGCATCCAGCAAACAATGGATGTAAAGGAACGTACCGCCAAAAGCTACATTAAATATATGCGAGAAAAAGAAATAATCATAAAAGATCCGTCCAATCAGAATTACTTTATGATAGGGCATATCTTCTAAACACTTGAACAATTATGTATATCAGCAGAGAAGACTTTGAAGCATGGATGGAACGAATCATGTACCGCTTCGATAAACAGGATAAAACCCTTGATAAAATGAGTAAACAAAGGAATATGTTGGACGGAGAATTATTGCTTGACAATCAGGATTTGTGTCAGCTACTCCATATAAGTAAGCGAACGCTACAACGCTATCGCAGTACAGGCGAACTGCCTTTTCAGACGGTTTACCAAAAGACCTATTATAAAGAAAGTGATGTACATACGTTCATCAGAGAAAATTTTAATAAAAAAAGGAATGGCAGAAAACCACCGGAAAAACCGTGAGGGCTGTTTAATTTCAATACATTCATTTTTAGAAATTTCAGTTTGACAGAAGCCCGTACCGTCGTGATGACAGGCACGGGTTTTATCTTTTCGATTCCATATAATTCTATTCTTAAAGATCCGGTTTGATTTTATTGCAAACTATTGAGCGTTTTATTAAGTTCCGTAATTCTCTCAATCAATTTATCAAAAGGTAGGGAATCGCCGTATATCATTGTTTCCTGCATGGTTTCATAATCCTTTCTCCAAGAATCCATAATTTCTGCAGGCGGGATTATGCAAATAACCTGCGGACGTAATAATGAATAATCAAATCCTTTTATCCCCATAAATGTTTGTCGGTGTTTGATTACCGATTCGTAGAGTTCTGTATCTTTCAGTGCTTTGGAAGATATTGGCGTTTGCATGATTTGCACAATGTCGTAAAGGTGTCGCGACATTCGCTCGGTACGCATGGCTTCTTTCGGCTTTGCAAATTCTTCTTGAAGCAAGCAGATTTTCTCTAAAAAAGTACGTTCAGGTGCAACCGCTCTGACTTCAAAATGAGGCTCTGTGAATGGAGCGTTTGTATATACCCTGTCAATGAAAGAAGATAATCGAACAGGCGTTATCGGTTCACTCATAGAACGACCGCTGACCTCTACAAGAACTTTACGTTTGATATATTGAAGTTCCTCAAATACAGATTGATATTCTATCTCGATTATCTCCGGGTCTGTCGTAGTAACAGGCGTAATATCGACATTGACAGTAAACTTACTGCTATTGATTCCGTCTGTTATAAGTTGTTCCCGTAAATCGACCTGCATTTTCTCACGGACAAACGAACAAGAAGCACGACGTAATTTATCACTGATTTGTGTCTTTGAGAGTGTGCCGCTAAATCCCAAATACTCACGGTCTATACCAATATCGGCATCTTCGGAAAATCGACTGATTAAACGCCAACATTTACTCAAATTAGTGCCACCTTTGAAAGACAAATGATCGGCGTAAGGCAGGGAAAACAATGCTCTGAGAACAGCCGTTACCCACCAGTCCTTTTCAATTATTTGTTGGTTCAGACCTGTTTCCGCCTGTACTCTTTGAACGATTTCCCGTTGCTCTGCATCTGTCAAATCTATGTATTTCATACGTTTTGAAGGGTTTTACGCACCCATATCGGTGCCAACTGTATATCGTTTTGAAATTGTTCCGGACTTACTTTTTTCAAGTGCGTTTTAATGATTTCAAGCTGTTCAGAAGTAATATTACCTTCGCCTATTTCACGCATAGCGGTAACTATCAACATCATCATTTGTGATTGATAGGCAAAATTACGCATCTCGGAAGTATGTTTGAATAAAATACCTTTGCCTTTGCCAATGGAAACACGACGGGGAGAGCCGTCGGTAACAAAAACCACATTTGCAGGAACTTGTGTCGATAACCCAAGCATATTGAGAACGTATGCTCCTGTCGGCATAATCCGCACTCTGTCCCGTTTGGCAATACCGTTAGCGACTTCTTCTATACTTGGCGGAATAATACCACTTCCCCATTTGGTATCTATTTTAGGATAATAATAAATTCCTTGTGCTACACGGATAATGACTTCCGACTGGCACAAACGCACCAAGGCGGAGCGGACAGCATCCGACGAGCCGAAAGAAGAGAAATCGTCAGGGAAGAACAATTCTCCCCTCTCGGAAGAAAGGATTTTATCCTTAATTTGATTGAAAGCACTTTGCATACAAATAATTTTGCCACAAATATACGATAAATTTGTGGCAAAATAGAATTTCAATAAAAACCTATGTGAGATTATCAAATCTTGAAACCCTTAGATGTATCTTTCTTCTCTACTTTCAGCGAACTACCACCCTCCGATGCAATTAAAAGCCTGTCGCCCATAATTTCTTTCACTCCCTGTAAATTGTTGGGTAAAGAAGTCTCCCGGACAGAGGCAGTAGGTTGGTTTGCACTGTTTACCGAAACGGCATCGTTCTGTACGCTCTCCTGCCCCTCACTCTCCTCGAGTGGTTGTAGCGAGAGTTGGATTTCACGGTCCAATTTAATCAGGTCATCTTTCAGCACTTTCAGTTCAGGTTCTTTCCGCCAAGTGGCTTCGACGACATCTTTGAGAACGGGAATATCCTTTTGCAATTTCTCATTATCCGATTGGTATTTCTCCAACAATTTAGGCATCGTATCAAGTGCATTCAGAAAATTTTGTGCTGCTGTCTTCGGGTCAGAAGCAATATAACCGTGATTGTAATTGTAAAGAATACCTCCTTCCCCTTTGGCAAAAAAACGGTTTTGTATCACATCAAAACCGTCTTTATTGCTCGTTTCGGATTTTACCAATAAATCAAAATCATAAAGTGTACCAATTTTATCGTGTGCTCCGTGAGTCCGGGCTTTGTCGGCTATCTCATTTAATTTTATTCCAACCTCTTTCGGATTACTTCCCTGCAAACCGTCCAATAAAACAGGATTCAGGCGGGTAACGCCATCCGATTGAAACTGAACACGGGAATTAAATGCTTCCATATCTTTGGATATACGGCTAATTATACCGTTATTTTTCTCCACATCGGACATAATACCTTCCAGCTTATGGCGGGATGATGATTTACCTCTGGTAAACGCCTGTCGTTCCGATTCAAGGGAAGCAATCTTCTTCTCCAAGCGGGCTTTTTCCAACAGTTCGGTATTACCGGAAAGGATAGCCACATATTCAGAAAAGTTCATTCCGCCTTTTTCATCCATACTCCCCTCGTCGATGGTACGGCTACCCATTGAGTTGTTTTTCAACTGGCGGATAAACAGCTGCTTGTTATGCAACAAACCAAATTTATAAGCGTCCAATGATTTTTCAACAGCGTAAATCAGTACATCCACTTTATTGCCGGCATACAGTTTGGCAATATCGTTGCCTTTACGGATTCCCCGACCGTCTCGCTGTTCAAGGTCGGACGGTCGCCAAGGAGCATCCAAATGATGAATGGCAACGCATCGTTTTTGGGCATTTACACCTGTTCCCAACATTTCGGTAGAGCCAAACAAAACACGGATCTTGCCCTCGTTCATATCCTTTATCATCGTTTTGCGAGCCTTGTCCGTCTTTGCCTCCTGAATAAAGCGTATTTCGTGAGCGGGGATTCCATAGTCATCCATCAGTTTACGCTTTATCTCGGAACAGGGATTCCATTCGCCGGGTTTGTAGGTCCCCAAATCAGAGAAAACAAACTGAGTAGCGCTATGTTGGTCAAACTTGTTGTAATAATCCGCTACCATTTTAGCAACGTGTGAAGCTTTGTTATCTATATGGTCGTCGTACTTTACGGGGTCAATTAACCGCATATCGAGTGACATTTTGCGGGCATAATCCGTTGCAATCAGCATCTTTGCTTTTTCTTCGCTTTCCGATAGCGGAGCACGTCCTAAGATTTCTCCTTTGCCTGTTTTAGCGAACTCTACCAACTTCTGAATAAATTCCTGCTGGTCGGGCGTAGGCGGAATATTGTGCAGGATTTCATTCTTGACAGGCCGGTCGATGCCAATATCTTCGGCGGAGCGATAATCCGTAATTTCGGCATAAAAAGCCGCCAATTCGGGTACTTTGATAAAATACCGGAAGCGTTCTTTCTGTACAATCTCGTTCGTTACCGAAAATTCATAGTCTATCGATTTTTTGGCAAAAATAGCCGCCCAGGCATCGAACGTATTTATGTTCTGCCGTTCCAGTTCGTTTGGCCGGAGATACTTGAAAAGCAAGTATAACTCGGTCAGCGAATTGGAAATGGTTGTACCTGAAAGAAAAGTGGCTCCCAAATCCTTTCCCGTCCTGTCCTGAATGGTACGCAAGGCGAACAGCATATTCAGGGCACGTTGTGAGCCTTCGGCATTTCCCAGACCTGCCACACGGTCGTGGCGGGTGGTAAAGGTCAGGTTCTTGAAGCGGTGCGATTCATCAACGTACAAGTGGTCGATACCCATAAGACGGAAATCTACCGTATCATCTTTCCGGTTTTCAATCTGATAAGCGATCGTATTTAACTTGGCTTCAAGATTAAGTTGTCGCTTAACCAGACCTTTCTCCATTGCACGGGAAATTTCCTTGCCCTGTGCCCTTAATACTTCCAAATTTTCTTCGACCGAATCGAGTTCCGCCTGTAAGATGCGTTGCTGTATCTCGGGCGACTGGGGGATCATACCAAATTGCTCGTGCGTCAAAATAATGGCATCCCAGTTGTTGTTCTTCATTTCGTTGAAGATCTTCGCCCGTTTTGCAGGGGTAAAATCTTCCTTACCCGGATACAGTACTTTCGCATTGGGATAAGCCGTACAGAAAGTTTGGGCTATCTCGTGTACATTGGCTTTGAGAGCCATAATGAGGGGTTTGTTAACCAATCCCAACCGTTTTTTCTCGTAGGCACTCACGCACATTATCAAGGTTTTTCCACCGCCCACCTCGTGGTCGATAATGCCCCCGCCGTTGAGTTTATCCATCCAAACCGCATCTTTTTGGCTCTTGTAGAGGTCGGGAATACCCAAACCTTTCAAGTCCAATCCGGGAAACTCCTGATGGCTGCCGTCGTAATCGGGACGAACGAAGCAGTTGAACGTGCGGTTGTATTTATCCGCCAACCGGTCTTTGAACTCCTGCGACTGTTCACCCAACCATTCGGTAAAACCGTTGCGTATCTCGTCAATCTTGGAATTGGCGAGTTGGATGGATTCGGAATCTCTCACTTTAACGTCTTGCATTTCTCCGTCAACCAATTTTCGTACTTTCTTGGTAATATCGGGAGAGGTATTGTGCAAAGCGTGTTTCATCAACGCAATTCCGTCATAACTCCGACTTTGTGCCTTGACAGCGTATTGATCCCAAATCTTGATATTCTTATGGTCGGCTTTCAGACTGTATTCATCCCGGCTTTGTGCATAGTGTACCGACACATCGGTATCGAACAAGTACGAAGCATACTTGCTGTAAATGCCTGTCGGAATCCATCGTTCTCCAAAATTGAAGTCCAAATCCTCAAACGGTATTGGACGGGGCGTTGCTTCCCGAAGTGCTGTGAGGGATTCTTTTGCGGATTCATTATCGGGATGATTGTCCAGATAACGTTCGACGTATTCGGCTTTGGAAATTACATTGCCACTTATGAACTTGTCCGCGATTTCATAAGCACCGATCATCGGATTAAAGAACACCTGCCCTTTGAGCTCGCCTAAAATCTCTTCCGAAGTGCCACCTGTAAGCCTTGCCATATAGTCAAGATTAACGGTCGCGTATTTGTTGAGCGAAGCGGTCAGGGCTTCCCGTGCGTTATCGGCAGAAGTTATTTCGTTCGGATTGAAAGCAACCGGTTGTTGGAAAATATCGGCTTTGACAGCTTTGCCGTTGACATAGCGTTCAAGGGACAGAATTTCCGTTCCTCCGGCATCCATTTTAATAAGGCTCAGGTTTTTCGCGTCGTTTATGTTTCCGAAACGACGGGTAAAATCATCATAAAGCCTGTTGAGCATTTCACGCAAGGCGGGATTGGCTTCCAACCTTGTTGCTTCGTTGCTGTACAGGTGGTGATAAGTATCCCGTATTTCGATGTAAAGGGATGCTTTCGCCTGCTGTGTTCCGGTGAGCTGAAGCGGATGGAACATCGGCTGAAATCCGTTCAAATCACGTAAATAACCGATACGGTTGTTATTGTCCGTTACCAATGTGCCTTCCCGATAATGGGATGGAATATCTTCCGGTTGGAAAGGGACAGGTTTCAAACGCTCCTGTTGTTCCCGTTCAGCTTCCGCCCGAAGGTTTTCCAATTGTTCTTCCCGACGTGCATCAAATACAGGATAAGCCTGTGCTGTTTCCTGTTGCAACTGTTCCCTTTTTTGAGTGGCTTCATACTGCAATTCTTCCCGCCAATCCATAAAAAGAAGTTCTTGTGGTTTGCTTTCCTGCTTTTGAGGCTTCTTGCTCCGTTTTCTTGGTTTATTAGCCTGACTGCGTTCCTCTTGGGTAAATCCGAAAAGGTCATAGAGCGTAATTAATGGTTGCTCTGTAACAGGCTTCGGTTTTGCCTCCGGAGTCGGCTCTTTTTTAATGGCAGGCTTGTCCATATCGAAAAGAGTAGTTGCCAATCCGGAAGTTGGCTTGTTTAGGGTTTGCTTTTCAGATTCATTTTTAGTCGATTGTTCTATGGTATGAGTTTCTCTTTCATTCCGTGATAGCATATTTTTATCAGAAAACCAATGTTCTTCAAGTGCTTCCCAAAAAGGGTCAAGTTCATCCGTTTGCCAAAGAGGATTGAGGTCGTTGGCATATACGGCTTCTTCTGATTCAGGTTTCAACTCTATTTCTTCGGTGGGCAAAGACTTTATTTGTTTTTGTTCCGAAGTATCTTGTGCAAAGCTTTGGTATAGTTGTAAATCCAAATGTCGGGAAAAATCTTCATCCAGCATTTTCCGCAGGTCTTTGGCGATACCGTCCACTCCACCCTCGTGCGTGAAGACAATGGCAGGTTTGCCGTATGGGTCGGTATCTATCTTTGAACCGGTCTGCACCACCCTGTCGAAATCACGGAACAGGTTGTTGATGGAAATACCGTTTGACAACTTGCGGGATTCGATAAAATTCTGCTGCCGTTGATTCAATTCCGTATTTTGACTGTTGCGTTGCAGGATAATCAAATCGCTGCCGACATCAGTTCCGGCGTGGTCGGTAAAGAGGTTGTTCGGTAAGCGGACAGCCGAAACCACATCGCAGGTGCTCATCAGGTATTCACGTATCGGCTTGTTTTGCTCTGAATTAAGAACGCCCTGTGAAGTGATAAAGGCGATTATTCCGCCCTCTCTTGCCGTCATAACGCTTTTGGTAAAAAAGTAGTTGTGGATAGCCTGTGTCGATTGTTTGACCGCCGGTATCTCGTGGGTGGATAACAGCGGGTCAAATACGGCAATATCGCCAAATGGAATATTGGATGCTATCACATCAAAATGCTGTGCGTAACGTCCTTCCATTTTCTCGTAACCCTCAATCCGCACTTTATCTTGCGGGTAACGGTGTGAGAGGATTTTTCCCGTAAGCAAATCCTTTTCAAATCCGGTTACTTTGGCTTCGGGTGCGATTTCTTTGAAAGAGGCAATAAAAGCACCTGTGCCGGCACTGGGTTCTAAGAAGCGAGTCGGTGTGATACCGCTATCTTTTAAGGCATCCGCCAACGCATTAATAACAGGCTTCGGCGTATAAAATGCCGTTAGGATAGAGCTTTTCAAGGAACTGACATAGCGTTTGTAAACTTCCGGTGTGGGAGAACTTTCACGGAGTACCTCGTGAAGTTCCTGCACTAAGGGAAAAAGCTCGATTTCGGATTTAGACCACCGCTCAATATCTTCGGGCTTTTCCGCAGGATTAAGAATTGCCTTAATTCCTCCGAAACCTGAATAGTTGGCGAGTATTTCCCGCTCTTCGGGAGTTGCTCTCTTCTGTTCCTTGTCGAGCCTTAACGCCAACTTGATAGCATCAATGTTCTGACGTAAATGAGTGCGCTTATTGTAACTCATTTTCGAGCAAAATCAGGATTGTGCCGACAAGCTCCGTATAGAGCGACTGGTACTCGGTCGTCTCGGCAAAATCATCGTTCAGGTTGTAGTTGGAAAATACCGCTTGACATTCGGGCAATAGTTCTTTTGCCTTTGCTTGGGCTTCATTGGGAGAAACTTCGTCGAAGAACTCGTTCCAAAGAATTTCAACAATCACATTGTAAGGAGAGAAATGCAAACCTTTGAATAAGGTTTCGTTGGCAATTTCGGCTGTCTGAATATGGTCTAAACCACTTTTTACGGCTTCGCTGTACGCTTCGGCTGCCATATCCCCACGTCCTGTAATAAAGGAAAGGTCGTTGGCTTTGTCGGGGTGGGAATCACGTAAAAAGGATAGTAAATTAAGGCGGAAGTAGGACATTTCCGCAGGCTCTAAGTTTGAATTGTATTTCATACTGATGAATTTTTTAGTGGTAAAATTGTTGATGTAGATATGCAAAAGGCACCGGGGTATCCCTCCCCAGTGCCACCACTAAAAAAATCCAACAGTACATATCCAACAATTTCTCGTCAAACTTGTGGCTGTATGAACTTTCTTAGCGGTAAAGATACTACTTTTATTTCCGTTTTTTGTTTCTCGGAGGAAATTCAAAAACTGTTTTATAGGCTTCGTCAAAAGCGATAGCAGCATCAAAAAACTTATTTTTTTTGCTCTTAAAACCTTTGATAATGCCTGTTTTCCCTTTGGTGAGCAGGTCTTTCAGTTGTCCATCGGTCAGGTCCTTGCCCGACTTGTTCCGGAACACAGTCAATCCGCAATCTTCGTTATTACACTTGGCTACTTTTGGGTAGAAAACGATCTGACCATTTTTACATTTCGGACACGGACAACTTTCTTTTGTATTGCCGCCTTCAATTTTACTTCCCAACAGTTCGGTGGTAATCTGCGCGGCATACACTGCAATCCCCCTGTGGAAAGTATCTGCATTCATTTCTCCCGAAGCTATCTCATTCAGGGCACTTTCCCATTCGCCCGTCATACCGATATCCGCAATCTTTTTATCACGGACAGCTAAATACACCACCAATCCTTTGTTGGTCGGCACAAGGGATTTTTTCTCCCTTATGATATACTCACGTGAAAATAAGGTTTCAATAATACTTGCTCGTGTAGCAGGTGTACCGATACCCGATTCTTTAATGGCTTCCCGCTCAGCTTCATCGGTCAGATCTTTGCCGCAGGTTTCCATTGAAGACAATAGACTGCTTTCCGTGTGCAACGGACGGGGCTTGGTTTGTTTCTCCAATAAATCCGTTCCGTTAATAGGAAGTACGTCGCCATTGGATAAGAAAGGAAGTGTAGAAACATCATCTTCGCCTTTCTCATCATCGGGTGCATTCAATACCGCTCTCCAACCCGGAATAAGGACAACACTGCCTTTAACCGAAAACGGAACGCCCGCAGCATCCAAAGAAACGTTTGTGTTTTCTTTGGTACATTTACCCGAAAAGGCTTCCAATAGCCGGGCAGCAATCATATCATAGATAATACACTGGTCGGCTGAAATATCTTTCGGCGTATTTTCGGTAATTATCAGGGCGTGGTGGTCGGTAACTTTCTTGTCGTTTACTGAACGCCTGTTCAGACTTGCTTCCGACAATGTTTTTGCATAGTTGCCGAATGAAGAATGATTAGAAAGCATACTGATTAGGGCCGGTATTTCAGCAAAAACGTCATCGGAAATATAACGGCTTCCGGTTCTCGGATAAGAAATGAGCTTGGCTTCATAAAGCGATTGTGCCACCGACAGGGTTTTATCTGCCGAAAAACCGTGCCGGCTATTGGCTTCTTTCTGCAAGGTGGTCAGGTCATAAAGTAATGGCGGTTCCTGACGTCCTTGTTTCGTTTCCATATTGACGATGCGGACTGATTCTGACGAGCGGATACGCTCTAAGATTGTGTCTGCATCCTGTTTCGTATTGTACCGTTCGGTAGAAATTACAGCAAATTGGATTTCATCTTTTGCTGTGTGCAATCTGAATTGAAAATAAGTTTGTGGTTTGAACTCCTTGTTTTCGAGGTATCGGCTGCATATCATCGCAAGTGTGGGCGTTTGTACCCTGCCTAACGACCATACGCCGTGTCCGGCTGATATGGAAAGGGCTTGCGAAGCGTTTATTCCAACAATCCAATCGGCTTGGCTGCGTGCTTTGGCGGAACCGTACAAGTTGTCATATTCTTTTCCCGGACGAAGATTTTCCAGCCCTTTTCGTATAGCTTGGTCGGTAAGCGAACTTATCCAAAGACGGTCGAAAGGTTTATTACACTCCAAATAACTATAAATGTATCTGAATATTAGCTCTCCTTCGCGACCCGCATCGGTTGCAACCACGATACGCTCGCATTTATTGAATAGTTCTCGGATAACTTTTAGTTGCTTCATCGTTCCCGGATCGGGCTTGTATTCCTTGCCGTCCTTTACTTGACGGGGCAGCAACTTAAATTCTGACGGAAGTATCGGTAGGTTTTCAGCCTGAAATCCTGTGATACCATAATCCTGCGGCATCGCCAATCCAACGAGGTGGCCTAATGCCCATGCAACACAATATCCGTTACCTTCCAAATAACCGTCCTTGCGGTTACTCGCACCAACGATAGCCGCTATATCACGGGCTACGCTTGGTTTTTCTGCAATTATTACTTTCATTTTTGATGTGGTTTTTTTTAGTGGTTGATTTTACATTTTATGTCCTGTATTTTTCTTTACAGTTCGTCGATTGTTCTGTTGCTGATTTTCGGTCGGTTGCTGCTGACCTTGTTTCAAGGGCTCTTTGGAATGTTTGGTCGCTTCATTGGTTTTTCCTTGCGAATTAACAGCCACCTGTGTTTTGTTTCCTTCGGCTACTTTAATGTCTGCTCCCTGCTTTTTGGCTCTATCGGGATTCCATTTGAAAAAGTCAAGTTTGCCTTTTTCCTGATTTACTTTCACGTATGCGTTGAAAGGTTCGCCTTTTTCGTCTTTCAACATTCCCTGCACATAGACCGATTTACCTTCACGGAGTGAGTTTTGTTGTTTATCGTCCAAATCTACTCCTAAGAGTTTTTTGGGAATACGGACTTTATTCTGCTGGTCATCGTTTTGACTTTGACTTTGTTCCCGTTTGTTCTCTTGCCTATACTTATTACGGCCTAATCCGTCGTAGGAAAAATCGTATCCACCTTTGGCAGCGTTGAACTGAACGTAAGCATCGAACTTTCGGGGGTTCTCCGTGCCGATAGTACTCTTAGAGGTCATTTCCTCGACCAATACTTTCTTCCCCTCTTTGAGCGCCTGTTGCTGTTCGGGAGATAGTTCCGCACCTTTGAGGTTTTGAGAAACAGTCAGCTTGTCAAGCGGTACGGCTTCCAACCGGTTGGTCAGTTTGTCGATAGATACCAACGACGGTATTTTTTCGCCGTTGGGTTGTAATTCTACGACACGACCGGCATTGCCTGTTGCCAACAGGTTTTCTTTCACATCATTTGGCAGCATAATTCCTTGAAACGGTTTATCCAAATCGACCTGTTGCTGAAAGGGATGCGGAATGAATTTCAGGCTTCCGTCAGGTTGTTCTTCCAATGACAGGCGGGCTTTCATCGGATAGTCCATTCCGTCGATATTAGGATTAATATCGACAAGGTGCGGGGATTTATAGCCGTAACTCATCGCTTTGAGTTCACCTTCCAAATTTTCAGGTTTGATGCCATATTTCTGATACTCGCTTTCAGGAATGCGGTTGGTGTCGAACTGGGTAAAATCATTCGTCTGTTCGTTTGTACTTTGTTTTGTTGACGTTTCCATTTTTTCTTCTGTTTTTGTGGTTACTGTTTCTTTTTCTTTTTCTTTTTCTTTTTCTGTTGTTTTAGTCGATTGTTCCTGCTCATTGCTTAGGTAATCTTTCGGATTGATACGGTACTTTTCCAAATCTTTTTCGCTTATTTTTAGAACTTTATCAAGCATATCAACCGTAACCGCATAGAAACCTGTATGCGAGGGGTTTTTAGCCTGATTAAAGAAGTTCTTGAAAAAGTTTTCGAGTGGATCGGCGTGTTTGTCGATTTTGATAAAATCGGTTTGCGTCGCCTTCATCGGGTCAATGGCGTCAATCTTTCCTTTCTTGTCGATGCCTCTCACGACTTTGAGTTTGTTACCCTCTCCTTCATCCCGCATCAGGAGAACTTTGTCTTTCGGCTTTAATGTTTCATCCATACTTAAAACTGTTTTTGTTACGCATCAATATTAATGCGTAACGAAAGTAGTTCTAATCAACAGGCTGACAGCGGTTTTTGAAGCAGGTGGCAGTGTGTGGCGTTGGTTTGACAGTGTGTGGCGTTGTAATATATTATAGATTTAATCATCTCCAAAAATCAGCCAAAATAAACGAGAAATTTCCAACAAATACGATCCTTGTATTTCGAATATTTAGTATCTTTGTGGTTGGAATTTAAATACTCTACTACACTGATTTAAATTGAAAGCATTTCTTTTTATAATAAATATAGTCGCTTTTATGGGAGTGCTACTTTGGTTTATTTTTGAACCAAGTTGGGAGTCCGGCTCCTCTTGCGGAATTGCCTTTGCCGCATTAATTAGCCAGTTTTTTTTGAATGACGCTGTAAAGAAGATTGTTAAAAAGGGAAAAACTGTTTCGCACAATAACTCTCAAAATAAAATAGATAACATGAGCCAAACCGCCGGAGATAATTCTTCTCAATATCAATCTGGCGGAAATATGACTATAAATAAATGAGTAATATCAACGAAACAATACCAACATTAGGGCAAACTGCCGGGAATAACTCTTCTCAATATCAAGCAGGGGGAGATATGACTGTTAATAATTACAATGGTTTCCCTAAACCTTATACTCAATATTTAAAATTGGTAGAAGAGTTTGAACAAGAACTCGAAAATGGAAATATTGAGTTTAGGGAGTTCATAGATAAAATACAGCACTATACCGCAACTATTGATGGTTTTGTTGGGCTTGAACCAAAACTCACAGAGGCAGGTTTTGAAAATGATATAGATTGGGCTCAACAAATGAAAGAGTATTTTTATAAAAAAATCACAGAGAACAATTTATCCAAAGCAACCCAAAAGATTTATGCCTTCTTATTAGCAAGGATTTATGTTCTTTTCAATTTGCATATAAAAGGTGCTGTAAATGACGGCGTTTCCAAGGATGTTATTCGAGAAATGATTATCGAAAAAGTTATTCAACCCGTTCAAGATATGTTAGGAGAAAATAATGTTCTTGATTTATATGATGATGACATTACTGCAATGATTTATTTTTTAACCGGAAATTGTCACATAAGATGGAAATAACTATATGATAGTATATCATCCTGTATATGATACATACCACTGTTTAACCCGAACTCTAAAAATTCTTAGATGTTTGGGTGAAAAATCTCATGAAAAAGATAGAATAAAAATCTACGATTATTATTTTCTATTTCCTTGTGAAACAGGAAATATCACATTGCCGGGACAATTTTCTACATATAAAAAAATATGTCAAGCAAATAGATATAACAAAGTCTACGATATAAGAAATACTTTTTCCCAATTAGAAAGTGTACAAGAAACCGCATATAGGGCATTAGCAGCCTTTGGTTTTATTGACAATGATTTATTGTTTGATGATATACTAAAGCTAACAGATAATTCCATACCTGACAATCTATTGTTTGATTTAACTGACACTGAAAATGCTTATATGGAGCTGGTTGTAGCTTTTTTTGAAAATATATCTATCCTTGAGTTGAAGAAAAGAACAAAATTAATGGAGTATCGATATGAGTTTTTTGAAACTAAATAAACTTCTGGTAACAAAAGAAAGTGATACCGCTTATTATGAAGAATTTCATGAAGGAATTAATATAATAAGAGGGGATAATAGTTCAGGAAAATCAACTATTTCAAATTTCATTTTCTTTGCTCTCGGAGGTGAATTTACAAATTGGCTACCGGAAGCTGCGAGCTGTAATTATGTATATGCAGAAGTCGAATTAAATAGTGTTATTCTTACTTTCAAGAGGGAAATTGAAGCAAAGCAAATGAGACCAATGTCTATCTTCTTTGGTAAATTAGAAGATGGATTGAAATCAAATTATGAAGGATGGCAAACATATCCTTATAAAAAGTCTTCAAACGCAGAAAGTTTTAGCCAAATAATATTTAAAGCATTAGAATTTCCTGAAGTCTCAACAGATAATCAAGAATCAATAACAGTCAATCAGATTTTAAGATTAATCTATATTGACCAATTAAGCGCCTTGGATAGTTTAATGAGAAATGAAGATTTCGATTCCCCTCTAATTAGAATTGCAATTGGAAATTTGTTGCTTGGAACGTACGATGATGACTTGTTAAGGCGACAAATGGTATTGAAACAGAAAGAACGAGAATTATCAGAAATAAAGAAACAAATAGATGCAATCGAAGAGGTTTTTGACAATTCCCCTTTTGAATTTGACAAAGCAAAAATAAAATCTTCTTTAGATGAAAAACAGGAACAATTAAAACGGGTATTAAACACTTTAAAAGCGCCAGACACAATTGCTGAATCAGTCAAGAAAAACGATGTAAAAAATGATATAAAAAAATTAAGAGAGAATCTTATTCGGATTAAAAACGAGTACGATACCACATTAAAATTTATTGATAAGAACAAAATGTCATTAGTTGATAGTTCTGATTTTATTGAAGTTCTTCAATCTAAATTAGTCGCAATTAAGGAATCTTTAAACTCACGAGATGTTTTAGGAACTATTCCTCTTCAATATTGCCCAGTATGTTTGGAAAAGCTTGATGATAACGTAGGAGAGAATCATTGCAAACTTTGCAAACAAGAAGTAAAAGAAAATCCGGGAAAATCCAAACTTTTACGTATGCAGCTTGAGATCGAAATGCAAATAAAAGAATCGCAAAAAATATTGAAGACTAAAGAAAATAAAGTTGAAGAGTTGGATGCTTCTCTAAAAGAAATTTCTCGTTCTTTAGTGAAAGCACAGGCTGATTACGATGTTTATATAAATCAATCCAGAACAAGTCTTGAAATAAAATTTGATCAATTATTGGAACAAAAAGGAAAACTAAATGCAGAAATTGATTTCTTAGGAAAACAAATACAGTTGATAGAATCTTATGAAGATTATAAAAACAATCAATATTCCTTAAAAGCTCAAATAGATAGACTTAAAGAAGAAACGGAACGTTTGGCGAATCTTCAACGGAAAAAGAGTTCTACTGCATTTTCGAGAATACAGTATTATGCTTTAGAACTATTGAAGGGAGATGGGGCATATGAAGAGAAATTCCAAAATGGACAATCTGTACAAATAGATTTTGGTAAAAATTCATTTTATCTTGATGGACGTAATCGGTTTTCTGCGAGTTCCATGGTATTATTAAAAAACTGTGTTCGTTTTGCAATCTTTTTTGCTTCATTGGAATTAGACTATTTTAGATATCCTAAATTTATATTATGCGACAATATTGAGGATAAAGGAATGGTTGAAGCACGCAGTATGAATTTTCAGCGAAACATTGTCCGTTTGGCAAATTCAGAAGAATTCAAAGATAAAAAATTCCAAATTATTATGGCAACATCCATGATAGCAGAGGAACTTGATATTATAGAATATACTGTTGGAGAAAAGTACACAAAAGTCAATAAAAGTCTAAAATTGGCATAAACAAAAGGATTAGAGCCACCTAAATGGTGGCTCTAACTAACTATCTCTATTCTTCTTCCTTCGGCAACAAATGCCGCAAGTCCTCATCATTACGAATGCGTTCCAACTCTTCGGCAACAATCTGTTTCGTTTCATCCTTGATACGGTTATAGTTGAGTTGTATTTGCTCTTTCATTTTATCCACTCCATTTTCGTCTGTAAAATTGGTAATGACAGGAATGGGTTGATATGCCTTTGTTTCAGCAGCAACCTTCGCGTTGTCCACCACAATTTCGCAATGGAAAATCTTCTGCTCGATACGTTCATCAAAATTATCCGCAATAGCTCCGACAAACATACCCTGTGTAAGATTGGAGATTTTGGACGGTGGTATCAGGCTATCCATTTGGGTACTGATAGAGGTCGATTTATCATTACGATTAATAGTCATAGACTGCCGTTTCTGTAAGACTTTCCCGAACCTGTCGGAAAGCGTTTTGGCTGTTTCGCCTACTACCTGACCGGAGAAAATATTGCCGACCGTGTTCATCACTACCTTCGCTTCCTTGTCTCCGTAATCCCTTGTTAATTGGGAAAAATCCTGAAAGCCCAAAAGTACAGCTACTTTGTTGCTTCGGGCGGTAGCTATCAGGTTGTCCAAACCTTTAAAATAGATTGTCGGTAACTCGTCAATGACAACTGAACTTTTCAATTGTCCCTTTTTGTTAATGAGTTTCACAATACGGCTATTATACAAACCGAGTGCTGCACCATAAATATTTTGTCGGTCAGGATTATTACCTACAACCAACACTTTTGGGTCATCAGGATTGTTGATGTCCAACGTAAATTCATCTCCACTCATTACCCAATATAACTGCGGACTAATCATACGTGATAACGGAATTTTGGCACTTGCTATTTGCCCCATCAACTGGTCGGCTGCACCACCCAACCAAGCATCCATAAATGGACTTAGATAATTTTCAAGTTCGGGATAAGAAGTTAGAATTGGGAAAATGTCTTCATAGCGTTTGTTCAGGAATTCAATTGCGTGCGGGAAGGTACAATACTTCCCATCCTGATAAATTCGCAAGTACCATATTATAGATGCAAACAGGATAATCGGAGATTCCACAAAGAAGTCGCCTTGCTTCTGCACCCACGTTTTATTTAGGTTAAGCATTATGGTATAGGCACTTTCGTAAGCATCCGAAATATCGTCCATAAAGGACGGATTAATTGGATTACAACGGTGCGAACGAGAAGGGTCATCGAAGTTTATCACATAGAAAGTCGGCACTTTCTTGTATCCTGATTGATTGTTTAATAAATGGTTGTAAGCAATCATCGACAAGTCCGGAAACTTAAAGTCGTACACATACATCGAAAATCCCTTCTCTATCTGCTGTTTCATATACTGATTAACAACAGCGTATGACTTGCCCGAACCGGGAGTTCCCAACACGATGGAAGCACGAAACGGATTTACGACGTTTATCCAACCCCGCCACTCTTTTTTCTTATACCAAAATTTAGTAGGTAGATTTACTGAATATTCACTTTGTAATAATCGGGTCTCTTGCATAAAGGATTCGTTATCAGTATTGAAAACATCGTCCATCAGATTATTTTTGAGTAATCGGCTCATCCATAACCCGCCAACCAGCAAACACAAGTAGCCTATTGTCATTGTGAAGATATAGAAACTTGCTGTTGCCGATGCCGGTAATGGCAGGTCAAGTATCCACCAGTTCATAAAGAACAGGATAAAACCGATTGACAGAAAAACACAGATTTTCGTCCAAGTTATTTTTTCCTCTTTAACACCTTTCGTTCCCAGACAGGAAAGAGCAAGAAAAACGACTGCGAATAATTTTGTGTACAGAATATTGCCGAATAATCCGGCTGTTCGGTCAAAGTTTAGCAGTATTTTATCCACTACTGAAATATTGATTCCCCATTCCCGAAAGACATAGTAACAAAACCAATATATATTCATCACTACGAACAATATGCTGATTGCCCGCATAAATTCCATCACTTTGGCAAGTCCTCTTAAATCATCTTCTTGTTGCATTCTCTATATAATTTTAATGTTTGAGAAGCGAAATTATAGGCTACAACTGAGGTTTCTTGCTGTTTTGATGTAGCTGGCAGTATGTGGCTTTGATTTGGCAGTATGTGGCTCTTATCTCAATGGAAATTAGGTTGAAATGCATTAAAAGCCCTATCTTTGCATAATCTTAAAATTTCAATGAAGCTATGTATATAGAAAAATTCATTATCAAGAATTATAGAGGAATTGCTGAATTAACCCTGCATTTCAACAAAGGACTAAATGTCCTAATTGGAGAGAATAATTCCTGCAAAACGGCAATTATTGACGCATTACGTGTTTGTTTGAGTTATGGTAATCAGAAAAGAGATATTTATATATCATCATCAGATTTTCACATAAATAAATCTGTAATAGATGATATTTCTACAGATATAGAATTTCATTTACATTTTAAGATTGAAGTCCCTGCTGAAGCTGGTTGGTTTAACGACTTGTTGTGCGTTCAAGAAGATGGGGCACAAGACTTACAATTACACTTTCGTTACTATCTTGACGAAAATGATAGAATTAGGTATAAAGTTTGGGGTGGTTCAAATGAGGGACAAGTTATAGCTCCAGAGGTTTTGTTTCTTTTATACCATGTCCATTTAGATGCGCTAAGAGATGCTGAAAATCATTTACGTCCTATTAGAGGGAATCGACTAGGACAATTATACACGAATATTCAAATAGACCCTGATTCAACAACCGATAAGGAGAGAAAAAAAGAAATTGCTAAAAAAGTTAGAGAAGCTGTCGATAGTGATAATGACTGGACTGAGCATATAGGTAAAGGGAAGGGAAAAATAAATGAACATTTGAAAGAAACAAGCTTTTCAAGTAAACAACAACAGGTAGATATTCTATTTCTTCCTTTCGATTTTAATCGTTTGGTCGATAATTTGAAAATTCAAATGCCAATATATCCCGAAGAACTACTTGAAGGCGATGCTTCAAAGCAAAAACATTTTGAACTTTATCAAAATGGATTAGGATATAATAATCTTATTTATACTGCCACTGTTTTAGGAGACTTAAAACAGAGAAAAGAACTGTATAGAGAATGCTATGTAGCTTTACTTATAGAAGAGCCGGAAGCACATCTACACCCACAACTCCAAAATTTATTCTTCAAATATTTAGATAAGTTAGAAACAGAGCAAGGTTCCCAAATTTTCATATCTTCTCACTCTCCTACAATCACAGCTAAGGCTGATTTGAAATCGGTAGTTGTTCTACAAAATCAGGATGAAAAAATTACAGCATTATCTCTTGATAAATCTGGTTTGACAGAAGATAATCGTAACTATTTACGTAAATTTTTAGATGTAACAAAATCCCAATTATTCTTTTCTAATGGTGTCATATTGGTTGAAGGCATTTCTGAGTCTCTACTCTTGCCTATATTTAGCAAAATAATGGGAGAAGATGGGGAATTTGATTTAGAAAATGTAGGAATAGAATTAGTAAATATAAACGGTGTTGCTTTTTCTCATTTTGCAAACATGTTTAATAATGAGGATGAGAACAAAAACCTTAAAACAAGGTGCTCTCTTATAACTGACGATGACAGAGCTGAGGAAACGGATGAAATTGATTCAAGAGCCAAAAATGCAAAAGAACTTGAACGGAAAAATTTGAAAGTTTTTTTAGCAGAACGAACATTTGAATTTGAATTATTTGTAGCGGGAAACAAAGATATTCTAATAGATATTTTCCGTGAGATGCACCCTGTAGCTGCAAATAGAATTGTTGAAGATGAAGACGTGAAAATATATGCTGCAAACTTTTTGGAAAAGGTTGTTGCTAATAAAGCAAAATCAGAATTAGCACATAGGCTTGCAATGAAATTAGCATTAGACGAAGCTGCAAGAAACGCATTCTCTGTACCGACCTATATACAAAACGCTATAAAATTTGTAACAAAAGGAGAATAGTTGAAATGTTTCGAACCCTATCCGATAGTCAGCGTGAAATAGTCTTCAACAAATCAGGTAAATTTGTTGTAAGGGCATGTCCGGGCAGTGGTAAGACCTTTTGTGTCGGGGCAAGATTGGCAAGACTTGTTCATGAATGGAAAAATCGACATGAAGGGATTGCAGTTCTTTCATTCACAAATGTAGCATGGCAGGAGATAGAAAAGAAATGTGGTGAAAAGTTTAGCTTAACAAAAATATCTTATCCTCACTTTCTTGGAACGATTGATAGTTTTATAAATAAATATATATTCCTTCCCTTTGGGCATTTAATCTTAAAGTGCAATGGTCGTCCTACTTTGGTCGGGGAGCCTCATGGTGTTTGGAGCGGAAAGGATTTTAGTAGTTCCTTATTCGATAATATCAGTTACTCAATAGATGGCTCTATGTATGCAGTTCAACCTAAAAAAATGAATGCAGATTGGCAACAAAACAAGCATATTACAGGAGCAAAAAAACGGTTTAATAAAGCGGGCTATGCTACACAAAACGATGCTAATTTTTTCGCCATGAAGATTCTTGAAGCATATCCGCAAATTGCTAAAGCTATTGCCATAAGATTTCCATATTTGATAGTAGATGAAGCACAGGACACTTCTGACATTCAAATGAGGATTATTGATTTACTTATAGAAAATGGGCTGTCGGAAGTAATGCTCGTAGGTGATCCTGATCAGGCTATTTTCGAATGGAATGATGCTAAACCAGAATTACTTACTCAAAAATATACGGAATGGGAAAATTCCATGATTTTAAATGAGAATCGTAGGAGTTCTCAAAATATTTGCAGTTTTACTTTCGGAATATCCTCTTTGGAAAACGCTTCTGTTTCTGTTAATGAGGAAGTCGCTCAATTTGAATTCCAGCCTAAAGTTATTGTCTATGACAAGAATCTACCTCAAATTGTCTCAGAGTTTATTGCAGAATGTCAGCAACAAGGTATTGTTGTAAGCAAAGAATCTACAGCTATAATTTACCGTAGCAAAAGTATTATAAATGAAATTTTAGAAATTCCGGAGATAGACTTCAGAGCAAAAAGCTGGACAGATAATCATACAAGGGAATTTGCACTTGGCAAATTTTTATACGATAATAATCGCTTCAAGGAAGGGTTTAGAATAATAGAAAAAGTTTTGCTAAGAACTTTGTTAGACTTGTCCTTTTGTTCCGAAAATGACATAGATACTGCTATTTCTAAGATGGGTTTTGTTGCACTCAAATCACAAGTGTACGCATTTATGAATATGCTCCCTAAAACGGACATTTCTATTGGAGAATGGGTTGTGAAGACGAATGCTGTTCTAAAAGAGAACAATACTGGGATAGAACTGCATATTCACAAAGACAGCTCTGGGAGTTCTTTTTCACAATTGTTTTTGAATGGAGATAAACAAATCATAGAAAAAGAATATCGGTATGGAACAATTCATAGCGTTAAAGGAGAAACTTTTGATGCTGCACTCATGATATTAAGAACCAAAGGGATTGGCAGTGCTTATAAAACACTATTAAACAAAAACACCCATATCTCAGCAAGTGAGGAATTAAGAATTGCATATGTTGGAATGACAAGACCTCGCAAAATCTTGGTAATTGCAGTTCCAAACGAAGATAATAAAACAGCTTGGGAGAACAAATTAAAAAATAATTAACATAATATTTATTAATTTGAGAAACAGCATATGATTTACTTAGTACCAACAAAAAAAGGTTTAGGAGTTGAAATTTGGGGAACTTATGATGATCTAAATAGCTTATATGAAGTTATTAGTAAGTTTTGGAATGATGAGCATAATCTTAATAAAAAAGGATTTGATAATCGGGACAAACTAATAAGTGGTTTTTCTTATGAAATAAGAAAAGCAAAAGATAATAGCCGAATAGAAAGAAAATCAAGCCATTTTTCTTTGGAAGCAAGCAAATATTTGGGTACACAAATATCTTGGGTACACTTTTTATTCTCATTGACTGCCTTGAAATACAATATGAGTTTTTATGAAACAAGTAAATTTGATATTTCAATGATTTTGCAATTAGAATTTTGGCTCGAAAAAGCAATGAACACTTACGATGAAGTAGGGGCAAAAGAATTGATTGGCTTTATAGATGGAGGTATTTATGGAGCAAATGAATATATTTATCACTATATGCGAAGTATTAATCAAGACTATTTTGTGCTTGGAGGTGGCAAGAGTTCTTTTAGGAAACTTCCAGAACTATTAAAACGAGGAATATTTTACACAGATGAATACAAAGAATACGAAAGTTTTCTGAAAAAGGAAACAGAGCGATTGAAATGTAATATTAATGACATGGAAATTGATGACGATGATATTTACTATGATGTGGAATGGTAACTACATCTGCCTCCCATACCTGCGCTTTTTCTTTTTCTTACGATATGGAATCGGCATTTCATCTTTCGGGTGATTCTCCGGTTCGGGAGATAGAATTGAGAAAATACCACCCAAACCACTATCCGAAGAATGGCTGTTATCAAAATTCAGTTGTTCCGGCTTTTTGTAAACATCGGATAAGCGACTTTCCTGTGCCGATTCCTGTATCTGTCCCTGCTGGCCGCCAAACAAGTTATTAAATACATTGGCAGAATACTCTTTACCCAATCGTGAGCCGTTCAAAACGGTGCGGGTGGTATGGTCTATGAATGTTGCTCCATAGATACATCCTTCATCATTACGCCTGAACAACACATCAATACCCTGCTGCCTTAGCTTCGACCGAAACTCGCTCTCACTTTGGCTGCCCTGCTTGGCTTCCGACACGGCTTTGAGTGTATGCGCTTTCAGGTTCTTGGATTTGATGCGTTCGGCAGATTTCGCCATCCGTTTTTCAAGTCCGTCGTAACCGACTGATTTCCCAAATATGGAAGACTTTAACGGATTGCCGACTTTATTACCGTCGCTATCCATTGCCGAATAAAGCAAGCCCCGATAGGGTTTTCCTTTCACTTCGCCTGTCAGTTCCTCCACATTAATATTATAGAGAGAAAGAACAGCTTTATATTCGCCCATACTTTGAAAATGGTACATACTCGCCAACGGTTTGATAACCGAAGCAATCTGCTTTTTCAAGTCGCCTTTCGACGCATCAACGGGGGTAAGCTCCCATTGCTCGGAGCGTTTTTGTCCCTCTGCCGGATGCAGGTTGTATTTGCGGTCCAACTGTTCGGTTATTTCCTTACTGCGTTCGTGTTCCCTGTATCCGTCAATCTTTTTGCCTGTACTATCCACCCGAAGCGATACAATATGTATATGTTCCCGTCCGATATCTTCGTGCTTAAAAATAAGGTAAGGTTGATTTCCGTATCCCAACTTTTCCATATACTCCCGTCCGATGTCTGTCAGTTGGTCGTCCGTCAAACGGTCATCCGGATGCGGATTCAACGACACGTGAAAAACAGGTTTCTCGGTACGGAAGTGAGCCGGAACGAACTGCATAAAATCATTCATACATTCGGTTACATTGAAATGCCCGTCGGTAGGTTCAAAGACAAGATTGCTTCCCAAAACCTTGCCTAAACCCTCGTTCACTTTCTCTTGATTGTAAGCCAACGCACCGTAGAGGTTACTCCCCACGTTTATTTTTGCAACCATTCTGTTTTAAATTGTTCCGATAATTCCAGAATTTTCTTTCCGATTTCCACCAGTTCGATAGTCGCTTTCTCTAATTTGTAAAGCAATGCAAGCGTTTTTTTCTCCGAAAAATGGCTGTGCAATTCCTTTACAACCTGATTATAATTCACTCCGACGGAGCGGAACTGTGCATAAAAAGAAGTGAGTTTGGTAACGTATTCCATAGCGGAACGGTCGTTTTTTACTACCCGAAACTCGTCCCCGAATACGCGGGCAGCGATAAAACGCGCCATAGATTGCAGTCCCGATTGCTCGAACATCGTGAGAAACCGGGCGTGTTCGGTAGCCGTGAAGTTTACCGAGTATCGGTAAGCGGCAGCGTTATTCTTGGGGGGACGTCCCCCTTTTCCCTTTTTGGGGGAGTTCTTTGCATTTTCATTCATTCTGTCGGATTTTTTAGTGGTACAATCCGTCGTTCCGGCATCTGCCGCCAATCAATCATTGCCCGAAATGATTCTTTAAGCAACCCGACTTTGGAGGGTTTGCGTCCCCCTTGTGGGGCAAGCATTTTTTGCAGCAAAACGGTTTCCGTGCAGCAAAAAATACAGCTTGCTATTTGCCATGTCGCAAATAAAATCTGCCCTGAACAGGGGCAGCTATGAATGCGAGCCGAGCGAGCTAAAATGGCGGTCGATTACCTCCCGACGTTTCATGCTGCAAAGTTATAGGCTAAAGTAACGTGCTGTATTCCAGTGAGCGAAGCCACTTGCTGCCAAATCGAAGCCACTTGCTGCCACCTCGTGAAAAAGTAGTGTGCAGGAGAAATTTTAGGCTTTCATTTGCAGAGAAAAACGGCTGTATGCACAAACAAACGAACAGCCCAACGAATAGCTGTACGGATATAAAAACATACAGTCGGCTGTATGGAGATAGAGCCAAATAAATGGCTGAACAAACAAACGGTTGGCTAAACAGCTAAACGTTCCAACAGCTAAACAGAGGGACGGACAAACAGCTAAACGGCTGAATGGCTAAACGGAGAGCCGAACGGAGAGCCGAACGGAGATACAAACAATGTTTAATAATTAAAATTTAGAAGTAATGGAAAAGAAAACTTTGAATGTGGCTTTCAGCACCCAAAAGGGCGGAGCCGGAAAAACAACTCTTACGGTGTTGGTAGCTTCCTACCTGCACTATGTACGTGGCTACAATGTAGCTGTGATTGACTGCGACTTTCCGCAACATTCGATTGCGGAAATGCGTGAGCGTGATATGCAAATGACAATGGACGATGAGCATTACAAGCTCATGGCGTATGAGCAATTTTCAGCATTGGGCAAAAAGGCTTATGAAGTTATCGAGAGCAGTCCCGAAAATGCTATGGAAGATGCACAGGACGTAATCGAAGAATTGAAGCCCGACTTCGTGTTCTTCGACCTGCCCGGAACTATCAACAATCCTGCGGTTGTCCAAACGCTTTCGCTTATGGATTACATTATTGCTCCCATTAGTGCTGACCGCTTGGTGTTGGAAAGTACCCTGCAATATGTGATTACGGTTAATGATGCCCTGATTACACCCGGCAGAGCCAAAATCAAAGGAATGTATCTGCTTTGGAATCTTGTCGATGGACGTGAAAAAACTGAACTCTACGAAGTGTACGAAGATGTAATCGACAAACTGGGCTTCCCGCTTTTCAAAACATTCCTGCCCGACAGCAAACGATTCCGCAGAGAGCAATCAATAAACCATAAAGCCCTATTCCGCTCTACTTTATTTCCTGCGGATAAGGCACTGGTACGGGGTAGTAATCTTGATGCCCTGATAGATGAAATGTTGGAAACCCTAAAATAATCAGGTCATGGCAAAAAAGAAAGAAGAAGTGAATTTGAGTGAGATTGATGCCAGTTTTGTCATATCCTCATTCAAGAACAAGGAACGGCGAAACAATCCGAGTTCCATACCCAGAGCATTAGTTCCTGACTATGATAAAAAGCAGGAACAAGAAACAGAACCCGAAGAAACAGCACAACCAATTGCAACTGTTCCGGAAGAATCGCCCCGTGAAGAAACAAAACGTAAGCGAGGTAAATCGCCTGATTATGAAAGCCTGTTTATTCAGGAAGTCGGCATTACGGCACGTACAGGCAAATCGGTCTATATACGCAAAGAACATCACGAAAAGATAACGAAGATTGTTCAGGTTATCAGTAAAAATCAGGTGTCTTTGTTCAGCTACATTGACAATGTGCTGACCCAACATTTTGCCGCTTATCAGGATGAGATAACGGAACTGTACAATAAAAACAACGAAAGTATTTTCTAACCCTAAAAAACAAAAGTATGATACTCAATCCAATTTTTTACAACGATACCACGATAACGATAGGTCTTATCGTGTGTTGTCTCGTGGTGTTTGCTGCGGTAATGATACCCAAAGCAATACGCCACCGAAAACAAGTGAAACAAAACGAGAGTGAAAAAGCTGTTCAGGATGGGCAGGAGTTGGAAATGATAGTTGTTCCAAGTGAAGAACACAAATCTACGGATAACTATCAAAGACGATTTCTTGTGAATGCGAACATACCTACAAGAAACGGAAAACAAGTCGCTATCCGCCAAAAATACCACAATCGGATTTCAAAGATTGTGAAGACCATTGGCGACAATGAAATTTCCATATTCAGTTACATAGACAATGTACTGAAACACCATTTTGAAACTTTTCAGGAGGATATTTCAGAACTGTACAAAAAGAATATCGACGATGACTATTTAAGCCCCAAAAAGTAAGATGGAAAAGATATTTATAACCGTAGTTATCCTGTACGCCCTTTTCGTCGGAATCTATCTTCTGCGACTGAAAGTAGGTAAAAGACGAAAAAAGAACATTGTTGGACAAGGTTCTTCAATCCAAGAAACAGGACGTTTGAAGTCGGATATTGTCGGAAAAAGCCGATTCGATTTAAGTGCAGCGAAGCCACTCACTGCCAAATCGGAGCCACTTGCTGCCAACTCGCCAAAAACGGAAAATCCGACGGAAAATCCCGATACATTTGTTCCGCCTAACGAGGTAAAATCGTCAGCAGAAGTGCCGCAAGAGGAACTGGAAGAAGCGTTTTCCGATACTCCACCGCCCGATGAAGATAACGAGCCGATGGAAATAGATTATTCGCTCGAATACGAAGCAGACGAAAACGAAGATGAGCCGGAGGACGAGGAAGAAGAAGTCGAAGGCACGGCACAAGCCGCACTCGCTTCGGGAGTTCAGTTCGATGATTTGGGAAATATGGTTCGCACGGTAAACCGTAAGGATGAAGCCACTCTCGAACAAAAGCAGAAAGCGGGTAATACCCTATTGGAGATGCGGCAGACCGATATGTTTGAGCAGGTGGTTTCAGGTAAACCTGATGCAAAGAAAATCGTTTCCGACCTCATGGCAGAGAGCCTTTCGGCTTTTTATGAATTGAAAGATAAGGAAGCCGGAACTACCGGAAGCGGAAAGAAGGCTCCCGACAGCTTTAATATCAGAGATTTCGCATAGAGCGAACAGTATTAATAATGTAAAACAAAAAAGAGATGAAAGAAAGAGATTACGGTTAGCACCAGTAAGCCGACAACAAAAGGGTCTTATGACCTACCACTAAAAAAATTCAATAGTAACAGATTTATCAACTCGGTAAGCGGGACTATCCAACCCGCTTACCATTTTAACAATTTCTCAATATGACAAAGAAAAAGATTCTTATGTCGGCAGCTTTTATCTTGGCTGCTGTTTCAAGTGTATTCGCACAGGGTAATGGTGTTGGCGGTATTACCGAAGCTACTAACATGGTAACCAGTTATTTCGATCCGGGAACAAAATTGATATACGCGATTGGTGCTGTGGTCGGTTTAATTGGGGGCGTTAAGGTGTACGGAAAGTTCAGTTCCGGCGATCCCGACACAAGCAAAACCGCTGCTTCGTGGTTCGGTGCTTGTATCTTCCTGATTGTAGCCGCTACCATTCTGCGCTCTTTTTTCCTTTAATCGACTTCATACCGAAAAAAGTTATGGAGTTTAATATCAATAAAGGAATAGGCAAAAGTGTGGAGTTCAAAGGCTTGAAATCCCAATACCTTTTCATATTTGCCGGAGGCTTGCTTTCCGTCTTCGTGGTTTTTGTCATTATATATATGATTGGCATTGACCAGTGGATCTGCATAGGCTTCGGTGTAATCGCTGCTTCGGTATTGGTTTGGATGACCTTTAATCTGAATGAAAAATACGGGGAACATGGCTTGATGAAAGTCATGGCTGTAAAACAACATCCCCGCTATTTGATAAACAGGAAAACTCCGCACCGCCTTTTCAAACGGAAAAGAAAGGAGGTAGCGTATGCGTAATATTATGAAAGCGGCGACTATCGAAAGTAAGTTTCCGCTGTTGGCGGTCGAACACGACTGCATTATTTCCAAAGATGCGGATATTACCGTAGCCTACCGTGTGGAACTACCGGAACTGTTTACCGTAACCAATACCGAATACGAAGCGATACATTCGTCTTGGGCGAAAGCGGTAAAAGTTCTTCCTGAATATAGTGTCATACACAAGCAAGATTGGTTTGTGCGTGAAACGTATAAGCCCGCAACAGATAAGGACGATATGAGTTTCTTATCCCGCAGTTTTGAAAAACACTTCAACGAACGACCGTTCCTGAATCACTCATGTTTCCTGTTTTTGACTAAAACAACAAAGGAGCGAATGAGGATGCAAAGCAATTTCTCATCGCTTTGTCGTGGAAACATTATTCCTAAAGAAGTCAATAAGGATACAAGCGTTAAGTTCTTAGAAGCAGTCGGTCAATTCGAGCGGATAATGAACGATAGCGGATTTGTTACTCTTACCCGTATCACATCGGATGAGATTACGGGAACAGACGAAAAGCCGGGACTTATTGAAAAGTATTTTTCTCTGTCGCTTGATGATACCACTTGTTTGGAAGATTTGGAATTGGGAGCAGACGGGCTTCGGGTGGGAAATAAACACGTCTGTCTGCATACGCTTTCAGATGCGGAAGATCTGCCCGGACGTATCGGAACGGATATGCGTTACGAAAAGCTATCGACCGATAGGAGCGATTGCCGTTTGTCTTTCGCTTCTCCTGTCGGGTTGCTCTTATCATGCGACCATATCTACAACCAGTATTTATTTATCGAAGATAGTGCGGAAAACCTGCGGAAATTTGAGAAAAGTGCAAGGAATATGCAGTCACTTTCCCGCTATTCAAGGGGCAATCAAATTAACAAAGAGTGGATCGACCAATACCTGAACGAAGCACATTCATTCGGGCTGACTTCTATTCGGGCGCACTTCAACGTATTGGCGTGGAGTGATGACGTGGAAGAACTGAAACATATCCGAAACGATGTAGGCTCACAACTTGCATTAATGGAATGTAAGCCACGCCACAACACGGTGGATGCCGCTACTTTGTATTGGTCAGGGATGCCCGGCAATGGTGGGGATTTTCCTGCGGAAGAATCGTTCTACACGTTTATAGAACCTGCTCTTTGCTTCTTTACGGAAGAAACGAACTACCGCAGTTCGCCCAGTCCGTTCGGTATCAAAATGGCAGACCGAGTTTCGGGAAAACCGCTCCATGTGGATATTTCCGATTTGCCCATGAAGAAAGGAATTATTACGAATCGTAATAAATTCATTCTTGGGCCGAGCGGAAGCGGTAAATCATTTTTTACCAACCATATGTGCCGCCAGTATTACGAACAGGGAACGCATATCGTGTTAGTGGACACGGGTAATTCCTATCAGGGGCTTTGCAATTTGATAAATCGCAAGACCAACGGTCAAGATGGAGTGTATTTTACTTATACCGAAGAAAATCCGATTTCATTTAATCCATTTTTTACGGACGATAATGTCTTTGACATTGAAAAGCGTGAGAGTATAAAAACGCTTATTCTTACCCTGTGGAAAAGGGATAACGAGCCGCCTTCACGGGCGGAGGAAGTTGCCCTCTCCAATGCAGTCAGCCAGTACATAGAAAAGCTGAAGACGAACAAAAAGTTAGAACCGTCTTTCAACACGTTCTATGAGTTCGTCCGTGATGACTACAAAAAAGTACTGGAAGAAAAGAAAGTACGTGAAAAGGATTTTGATATTGCCAATTTCCTGAACGTGCTTGAACCGTACTATCGTGGGGGCGAATACGACTTCCTATTGAACTCGGATAAGCAACTGGATTTATTGTCTAAACGCTTCATTGTCTTTGAAATTGATGCGATAAAAGACCACAAAATCCTATTTCCTGTGGTTACAATCATTATTATGGAAGTTTTCATAAACAAAATGCGCCGTTTGCAGGGTATCCGCAAGATGATATTGATTGAAGAAGCATGGAAAGCGATTGCGAAAGAGGGTATGGCAGAGTATATTAAGTACCTATTTAAGACCGTTCGTAAGTTCTTCGGCGAAGCTATTGTCGTTACCCAAGAGGTCGATGATATTATCGCTTCTCCCATTGTGAAAGAGAGTATTATCAATAACAGCGATTGTAAAATCCTATTAGACCAACGCAAATACATGAACAAATTCGACAGTATTCAGGCGTTGCTCGGACTGACCGAAAAAGAAAAGTCGCAGGTACTCTCTATAAATATGTCTAATGTTCCCAGTCGTAAGTACAAAGAAGTGTGGTTTGGTTTGGGTGGTGTTCAATCGGCTGTCTACGCCACAGAAGTCAGTTTGGAAGAGTATTACACGTACACGACGGAAGAATCCGAAAAACTGGAAGTAATGTGGCTTGCCGAAAAACTGGATGGTAATATGGAACTGGCGATTAAGCAGATTGCCGAGAGCAAACGACAGGAGTAACGCCATGAAAAGAGAAAGTGATAAGCCGGCTACGGCACTGCAAATACAAACCTCTTTTCCACTTCGTGATATATGTGGGACATGGGAAAGCCTTTGCGGTTCTCCAACTATTAGGATATACCATGACGGTAGTCGATTCCGGTTGCAGTTTATTTACAAACACGATACGGCGTTTACCGTCCCACTCATCCAATGTTGGGGATATACCTTTTTCAATTTCTACGGTATGATACGCATTGCCTACGATAGTGAGCGGGATATGCTTCTGCTCACTACCGAAGGCGAATACAAAAGAGTGTACGATTAAAGTACACAAAATCAATAATCATTAAAAAGTAAAAAGTATGAAACGAATATTTATGTGCCTTGTAGTGGCACTTTCTATGTTTTCTTTTCAGGCGAAAGCACAATGGGTAGTTTCCGATCCAACCAATCTGGTGCAGAATATCATCAGTGCAATACAAGGTACTTCGACTGCATCCAATATGATAAACAACCTGAACGAGAGTATTAAAATTTACAAACAAGGAAAAGAGTATTACGATGCCCTGAAGTCTGTTCACAATTTGGTTAAAGATGCCCGAAAAGTAAAAAAGACTATCGAAATGGTCAGTGAGATTACCAATATCTATGTTACCGGATTTAATAAAATGGTGAGTGATCCCAATTTTACCCCGAATGAACTGGCGGCAATCTCGACAGGTTACACCAAACTGTTGGAAGAAGGGGGCGCACTGGTAACGGATTTGAAAAACGTCGTTACCGGAAGCAACGGACTTTCTTTGTCCGATAAGGAGAGAATGGATGCGATAGACCAGATTTACAACAAGATGTTGGAATATCGTAACCTGACCAAGTATTATACTCAAAAGAGTATATCGGTTTCATATATCCGTGCCAAAGAAAAAAACGATACGGACAGGGTATTATCTCTTTATGGCAGTCCCGCCGAAAGGTATTGGTAATCAAAATTAAAAACAATCAGTTATGAATTTTGATAACCTACATCAGATTCTTGCGAATCTGTACCAAGATATGATACCTCTTTGCAGTAACATGATTGGGGTTGCAAAGGGATTGGCAGGACTGGGAGCTTTGTTCTATGTGGCTTACCGTGTATGGCAAGCATTAAGTCGTGCAGAGCCTATCGACGTATTTCCGCTTCTTCGCCCATTTGCAATCGGTCTGTGTATCATGTTTTTTCCAACGATAGTTTTGGGAACTATCAATGCGGTTATGAGTCCCATTGTTAAAGGAACAAACGGCATTCTGGAATCCCAGACACTTGATTTGAAAGCCTATCAACAACAAAAAGACCAGTTGGAATATAAAGCACGGGTACGTGAGGGCAAAGCATGGCTTGTTGATGACGAAGTGTACGACCAAAAAATGAAAGACCTCGGTATTACCGATACGCCCGAAATTATTTGCATGTGGGGCGAACGACTTTGGTATGATATTAAAGCATGGTTCCGGGAAGTAATCAGGGATTTCTTTGAGTTGCTGTTCAATGCTTCCGCATTGGTAATCGACACAATCCGAACCTTCTTTTTAGTCGTGCTGGCCATACTGGGACCTATTGCGTTTGCCTTTTCTATTTATGACGGATTTCAGGCAACGCTCACCCAGTGGCTGGCACGCTATATCAGTGTCTATCTGTGGCTGCCTATTTCCGATATTTTTTCCTCTGTCCTTGCACGGATACAGGTATTAATGCTTCAACAGGATATCGCACTGCTGCAAGATCCGAATTATATACCTGACGGTTCAAACGGAGTGTATATCGTATTCCTGATAATCGGCATTATCGGATATTTCACGATTCCGACAGTAGCAGGTTGGGTAATACAAGCCGGAGGAATGGGCGGATATACCGGAGCGGTAAATAAAACAGCAAGTAAAGCGGGCGGTATTGCCGGAGGTGTTGCCGGATCGGTAGCAGGTAATGTCGGAGGTCGCTTGCTTGGTAAATAACCAATAAAAATGTAATTAAAAAATGGAGTTCAAAAGTTTAAAAAATATTGAAACAAGTTTCAAGCAAATAAGGATTATCGCCATTGTATTTGTCGTATTGTGTGCCGGGATTACCGGATATGCAGTCTGGAACTCATTCAGCTTCGCTGAAGCACAACGGCAGAAAATCTATGTATTGGACGAAGGAAAATCGCTTATGTTGGCTCTCTCGCAGGACTTATCACAAAACCGTCCTGTGGAAGCCCGTGAGCATGTGAAACGGTTCCACGAACTATTTTTCACGTTATCCCCCGATAAAAGCGCCATTGAATCGAATATCAACAGGGCATTGTTTCTTGTCGATAAAAGTGCATTCAAATATTATCAGGATATGCAAGAGAAAGGCTACTACAACCGTATTATATCGGGAAATATCAATCAGATTATTCAGATTGATTCCGTAGCCTGCAACCTCGATGCTTATCCTTATAAGACTACTGTGTATGCAAAGCAAATGATAATCAGGGCAAGCAACGTAACCGAACGTAGTTTGGTTACACGCTGCGACCTTAGAAACTCTGTCAGGAGCGACAACAATCCGCACGGCTTTATCATGGAACGCTTTGAGATAATAGAAAACAGGGATTTACGAACCATAGACCGATAAGCCATGATAAAGAAAAAACTTACAGCCGTAAGGAACTGGATGGAAGACGGTCTGCGGTCATTGTTGGGACAGATAACACCCGACGGACGGATTATTATAATCCTTGTAATGCTTTTTGTATTTGGTGCTGGTTCAATTTACATGACGGTTTCTTCCATATATAATATGGGAAAGAAAAGCGGTCAGGAGATGCAGATAGAACATATCAAACGCTTGGAACTGGAGCATACGCAAAAAGCGGATAGTATAAACCAAATAAACAGATTTGATTATGAGTAATGCAAATGAAGGTAACGAACGGAAACCGGACGTTACAGAAAAAAAGAAAGAGAGTAAGCCCAAAAAGGAACTTACCCCACAAGAGATTCAGAAGCGGAAAAAGATGCTTATCTATCCCTTGTTCGTTTTGCTGTTCATCGGGTCAATGTGGCTCATCTTTGCTCCTTCAGGCGATAAGGACGAACTGCAACCCGACGGCTTCAACTCCGAACTGCCTATTCCCAAAGATGAAGCAATCGTAGGGGATAAACGGACTGCCTATGAACAGGAAGCCATGCAAAACAAGCAAAACGAGAAAATGCGGAATTTACAGGACTTCGCTTTTATGCTCGGAGAGGAAGAAAACCGTAAGGCACAGGAAGTAAATACTTCTATCCCGTCCGACAATCAGGAAGTGCCAAGTAATAATCGCACTCCACAAACGGGAATCCAATCGTCGGCTCACGCCTATCAGGATGTAAACCGACAGTTGAATGACTGGTACGAACAGCCAGCAACAAAGGTAGATGACCAAGCGCAGACAGAAATGGAATCCCGTATTCAGGAATTGGAAAAGCAACTGGCTGAAAAATCGGCTGCTGACCAACAATTGGAACTTATCGAAAAATCCTATGCGATTGCAGCCAAGTATATGCCCAATACGCAGGAACAGGCGCAAACAGCACCGGTAACCGATATACGGGAGAAGGTTGTTCCGAAGCCCGTTTCACAAGTACATCAAAGTGTTGTTTCGCTTTTGGCTGCTCCGATGGAGAATGATGAGTTTTTGGAGCAATACGGTAAACCCCGAAATATGGGATTTATCACGGCTGCCAGAAATGAAGCGATAACGGATAAAAACAGCATCAGGGCTTCGGTGTATCAGACTGTAACGATTTCCAACGGAAAGGAACTGCAACTGCGGTTATCAGAACCTATGCGAGCCGAAAATATGCTGATTCCTGCCAATACCATTCTTACAGGAAGTGCAAAGATTGGCGGAGAACGCCTACACATTACCATTACTTCAATTCAATATGCGGATAATGTGATACCTGTTGAAATGGAAGTGTACGACATGGACGGTATGCAGGGGATTTCTGTTCCAAACTCGGACGAAATAACCGCAATGAAAGAGATTGCAGCTAATATGGGTACGTCGATGGGTAGTAGTATTACTATTACGGACGATGCGGGTTCACAGCTTGCTGCCGATTTGGGGAGAAGCCTGATTCAAGGAACATCACAATTCTTCAGTAAGAAAATGCGTGAGGTAAAAGTTACCCTGAAAGCAGGTTACAAAGTTTTGTTACTTCCAAAAGCATAAGTAAAACAATCAGGGCGAAAGCCCACCACTAAAAAAATCCAATAGTAATTAACAATTAAAACAATTTTCGTATGAAACAAATTCTTTTTGTACTCGCTATTATCGGGTGCGTATTCACAGCCAATGCACAAGAGTTAGAAACACAGAGTGCCGTAAAACAAGAAACAGTAAAAGTTTCTTCGCCTTCTACGGGCGATTATTTTGAAGGTCTGACACGACCGCTGACCTTTAACCGGATGATACCTCCGTATGCACTGGAAGTTACTTTCAGCAAAACGGTACATATTATCTTCCCGTCTGCAATCCGCTATGTAGACTTAGGTTCTGCCGACCTGTTGGCAGCCAAAGCGGACGGAGCGGAAAACGTTCTCCGTGTGAAAGCTGCCTTGCGTGATTTCTCTCGTGAGAGCAATTTGGCGGTTATTACCGAAGACGGTGCATATTATACTTTTAATGTAAAATATGCCGATGAGCCTGTAAAATTGAGTGTAGAAATGACCGACTTTATCCACGACGGGGAAGCAGTAAACCGACCGAATAACGCAATGGAGATTTACATGAGGGAGCTGGGAAGCGAATCGCCGTTACTGGTTAAACTGATAATGAAGTCTATTTATAAAAACGACAATCGGGAAATAAAGCATATTGGCTCTAAGCGCTTCGGTATTCAGTACACACTCAAAGGAATTTACACGCACAATGGCTTGCTTTATTTCCATATGCAACTCAAAAATTCTTCCAATGTACCCTTTGATGTGGATTACATTACTTTCAAAATAGTTGATAAGAAAGTAGCCAAGCGTACCGCTATTCAGGAACAGGTTGTCATACCACTTCGGGCACACAATAACCTGACATTGATAGGTGGCAAGAGAACGGAACGTGTGGTATTTACCCTGCCGAAGTTTACTATTCCGGATGATAAGCACCTTATCATTGAACTGAATGAGAAAGAAGGCGGACGACACCAGTCCTTTGTTGTCGAAAATGCCGACCTCGTGAGAGCCAAAGTTATTAACGAATTGAGAGTTAAATAACCATGAAACGGTTATCTATTATCGTAACGTTTGTGCTGTGCCTGGTCTTTATAGACCAAGCCCACGCACAGCGTTGTTTACCCGGTATGCAAGGCATACAGGTAACTGGCGGAATGGTGGACGGATTTCATTCGTCAGATAATAAAAACGAACTGGGATATTATTTCGGGTTGTCGATGGCCACCTATACCAAACATGCCAATAAGTGGGTATTTGGCGCAGAGTTTTTGAATAAATACTACCCCTATAAGGAAGACAGGATACCTGTCAGTCAGTTCACGGCAGAGGGCGGCTATTACCTGAAATTTCTTTCTGACCGTAATAAGGTAGTTCTTTTCTCTTTGGGCGGATCTGCACTCACCGGATATGAAACAAGCAACTGGGGAGAAAAAACGCTCTTTGACGGTTCCACGCTTCGGGATAAAGACAGCTTTATTTATGGCGGTGCGATTACGTTGGAGATGGAAACGTACCTGAGCGACCGTGTTGTATTTCTTTTGACTGCCCGTGAGCGGGTATTGTGGGGGACATCGACGGGGCATTTCCATACCCAGTTCGGAGTAGGGTTAAAGTTTATAATCAATTAATATTTGACTACAATGAAAAAGACATTAGCATATTTTTTATACACGCTATTGCTATCGGCAATAGTCTGTGCCTGTAGTGACGATTTGGATGTTCAGCAGGTTTATTCATTTGATCTTGTTACTATGCCCGTCCAGAAAAAAATCGTTCAGGGCGAAAGTGCGGAAATTCGATGCCAACTGGTAAAAGAGGGCGACTATGATCAAGCAAAGTTCTTCATCAGGTATTTCCAAACAGACGGAAAGGGCGAACTGCGATTGGATGATGGGCGTGTATTATCGCCTAACGACCTTTATCCTTTGAAAAAGGAAACGTTCAGGCTTTATTATACTTCGCATTGTACCGACCAACAAGTAATTGATGTGTATATCGAAGATAACTTCGGTCAGGTAGCACAAAAAACATTCAGTTGGCAGAATGACAAAGGAGAGGAAGAAGATACAGAAGACGAAGAATAAGAGAAGTTGAATGAGTAAAGTACCCGGAGCAATTCGGGTACTTACTGTATTTACAGATTGATTATGAAATATATAATAACATTCTTCATTGTGTTGCTTCATCTAACTGCATGGGGACAGCCACACAGAAAATTGGAAATAGCAAAATGTACGGAACAGGCTTATTCAGTAAAAGAATTTCAGCGTATAGCTGATTCAATGCAAATGACTATCGAAGAACTATCCGACTATCCTGTGATTTTTCCAATTAAGAAGCCATTGCGGATTTCATCAGGCTTCGGAATGCGTTATCATCCTATCTATAAGATACGGAAATTCCATACTGGGATTGACATACCCAAAATGAAAGGTACTCCCGTATATGCTACTGGTAACGGAATAGTAGTTCGTAAGGGGTATTGTTCGGGGTATGGGAACTATATAGAGATTCAGCACGCAGGGGATTTCCGTTCATTTTACGCACACCTGAGCAAGACAGTAGTAAATATCGGGGATTCGGTAAATGTCGCTACACAAATTGCTTGTGTGGGAAACACGGGAGTAGCCACTGGTAGTCATTTACACTATGAAATAAGGAAAGGTAAACGTTACCTGAACCCTGCCGAATGGTGCTACTGCCTGATTGAAATATGGAGCAAACAAATTATAAACGAAAAAACAGCATGAAATTTCTTACCACATATTTACAGCCCGGAGAAGAAATAATGTATAGGGCACGGATACATATATTCTTGTTCCTGCAACCTGCCATATTATTGGCTATCGGGTTTATGTGTTACTTCGACGAAGTTCGGATAACACACTATTTGGGACTTACGCTGTTGTTCTTGGGACTGGTTGCCCTTGTTCAGCGTGTGTTTGTGAAAATCGGCTCAATCTATGCCGTAACCAATAAACGGGTAATTATCAAAACAGGAGTAATCAGCCGTCGGACGGTTGAATTGGTACTTGCCAAATGTGAAGGTATTCAGGTGATACAAAGTATTGCAGGGCGTATTTTCGGATATGGTTCTATCGTGGTTACAACTGGCGGTGCTACCAACTGTTACTATTATGTTACCAATCCATATCGGTTTAAGAGAGCTATAAATATTCAGATTACCTAATTCAGATATATCGGATAAATATTGTATCTTTGCATTCTCTCTTTAAATCAGAAATTTATGAGTGTAATATTGAAAATCGACGAAAAAATACAAGTTATATTGGGAATACTACCTGAAGGTTATTCAGAAGAAGAATTTGTAGATAAGTTTATAGAAACATATCCTAATGACTATAAAAAAGCTAATGCTGTATTCTTGAAAGAGGAAAGAAAAACAAAGCCGGGTAAGACACATCCAATGCAACCTCCAAGAAAACACATTGCAAATGCCCTAAAATCCTATTTAAGCAGAAAGGGATAATTATCTGTCAATCTGGCGCATTTCAAAAAATGGCATTATCTTTGTTGGTTTTAGTACAAATACTGGACATTATCGTTTATTGAATTAGTTGAACCATATGTTCCTACGGTCTTTAAACCTATTATAACTATCATCAATGTTATATGTGGCAAAAAAGTTGAATTGATGAAATTGAAAGACTTGATTTTTGAAATTGTAAAACTAATTAAAGACATTAAAAATGGAGGAATGAGTATGAAAACACTAATTAACAAGCTGGGGGTACTGGAGACCAAAATGGAAACATGAGGTTCAGCTAAGGTAATGTTAGCCCCTCCACCAAGTAAAACGAACTATATATATTAAAAGCCTATTAGAAAATATTCTGATAGGCTTTTCCTTTAAATATAGACAAACTTATAGTCTATTCTATCTTTCGGCTTTTTGTTACTTTTTCTCCCCGTCATTTTTGAAAAGTCATGGAAAAAGTAACGGGCGAAAAATCGCCTGTCCTTATGATTACTACTGCTTTTTCAAGTGCCACTCGTCCCGTTCTTTTCGGCATTGCTCCAATGATTTGGCAACCGTAAAGAACAGTTCTCCGTCCGTGTGGCGGTAGTCGTATTGGTAATATTCCGCACCTCTGAATGCTCCTGCAATAAAGGTTGTATAGTTCTCTTTCCCTGTTTCACAAACGGAACAACCGTTGTGGTTGATTGAATTTGTGTTCATTTTTATGTTGTTTTGTGAGCGGATTGCTCCGCCCGATTATTTACTATCGTTCTACAATCTCTAAGTTTTCGTTTTTCAAGAATTTCCTACCACATTCGCAAATGATATGGGTATCAGTTATGCGAGTGATAACTCTTGTGATACTTTCGTGACAGATATACGGCTTTCCATTAAAAAATCCGTTCTCTAAGTCGCCCGAAATGTGGCAGTACTTTCCGATTAAATTTCCGTTTACTTCTTTTGCTTTCATATTGTTAATTTTAGATGATTTATGCTGCCAATCGTTGTTCAATGAGTGGCATATTGTTATTTACAAGTGAAAGTATCTGATTATGATGTTCGGTGTTTTTGTTGCATAATCCCCTGCATTGAATAACTTTCAGTTTGGAAATAGATACCTCTATGGTTTCAATGCGTTTGCCGTCAATGGTTGCCGAAAGGATAAGGGAATCTTCTTTGGTCGAATAACTACCCACGCAATGGTGCATCGCTTGTCCCTCTGCTACTATTTCCTGCACGCTTTCAAGTACACGAACACTGATACGCCCATCGGAAAATATAAGTCCGAAAAACTTGGCTTTAATCGCCCTAAATTCGCCTTCTTTTTCAAGTTGTTTTTTCAATTCCGCTTGTGCATCAGCTTTGGCTTTCTTCAGCATATACCTGTCATGCTCAGCTTTGAGGTCTGTTGGGCATACATATTTAGCATTATAGAGATCTTTGCCAAAGAATCGGAGATTATCTATATAATCGCACCAAAGTGTTGCATCGTTGATTTTGTAGCCATTTCGGATGCAGATGCGGACAGATTGCCAATACTTGTCGATATTCTTCCAACCGCTGTCCATGATGCGTTTCAGTAGCTTGGTATAGCCTGTTTTCATCAGCGTTTCGGCTCGGCTGTCAGTAAGTAGGGTACGGAAAAGATCTAACGGCTTTTGTCCGTATAATCCCTTTTTGTAGCCTGTCCTTTTTAGTTCGGGGATTAGTTTCATTCGGGGATAAACCACTCCCGTAAAGATTTTGTCATATACATTGATATAGAACTTATTATTGCTGTTCTCATGGCGTAGTTCCAATGGGGTGTGGAATATCCACGCATCATAATAACAAGTACCCATTGTCTGACGGAGTTTTGCGAATGTGCAGTGCTTTCCATTGGGAGCAATCCACCGTTGCATAACCTCTGAATAATCGTATTTGGGCGTTTCTCCGACCTTAACCGAACAAAATAGCATTACAGAGCGCAATACCTGATAACCTGCATGGGCGGTTACTACCGTCATGTAGTAACGAGCGTTAAATGTTCGTTTCTTGGTGGTTTCAACCTTTAGTTTGGTCTTACAGTTCGGACAATGGCAATCAGTAAGGGTTTCCACCAAATACCCTGCTCCCTGCCATGAATGACCGCATTTTGTACAGGTTATCACTCCCTTATCGGTTCTGCGCCCGATATGGTCGATACCGTTCTCATAACCCCATTGAATTTGTTCATTTGTGAGTTTCGGCAGGGTCTTACTTGCTTCTACTACCTGTGCTTGGAATTTATTCTTCGCTTTCATAGGATAATATTTAAAAATCAAACAAAGATGGTTGGGGATTTAATACTACTTTCTTGCTCTTTTTGACTGGCTGTATCATCTTCCTGTATGCTTCGTCCTGTGCCTTTTGTATAGCATCTCGGTGAGCCTGTTCCTTTTCTTCTTCAGTCAGTTCTACTACATGATTTACTACTACATGGGCGTTTATCGACTTACCTATTTCAATGTTATCTTCATCGTAATAGTGTACCGCCATTGAATAGATTTCATCGTCTGCAAAACCATTGCAACCGCTTTTCTGTACAGTATTGAGAATATAGGTAACACAATCGTCAATACTCTTTTCGGGTTTGCTGTATTGGAATGAGAACAATACATCTGTTTCGGCTCTCTTATCTAAGTATGCCTTAATTGTATTTTTGAAATGATTTGATGCTTTCATACTTTTGGGTGTTGTGGGGCAGAAAGGCTCTGCCCCGTGTTACTACTTAATCCAATCCGAAATAATAGGCTAACCGCTGCTCCTGTGATTTCGGGAATATCCAACCTGCCAACTTCTTTCCGTTGAATGTCAATCGGCTGTTGAAGCGCCCGCCCATTGCTTTGAGTTCGTCTTTGATTGCTTTGGTTTCTCCGAATACCGCTACGGCTTTGGCAGAATACTCAACCAGTGTACAGCCGTCTTTACTTTCTCCTGTTGATTCTGTTGGCTTGTTTGGGGGTGTTGTGTCGCCTTTGCTGATATGTATGTTATTTTCTTCTCCTGCTGTGTAAGCAAAATCTTCAATCGTGCGATTTCGGTCATAAACAGGCTCTTTTTCGATTATCCAACCGCTGTACTTGCTTTTTCCCAAATAATAGCCGACGCCCATGCTGTACTTTTCACGGTGTTCGTAATCCTCGTTAAATTCAGCTAAATAGGCGGTTCCCTCAAAATTGGATGCGTGTTTGCGCATTTCGGAAAAGATGTCCCTTTTGTGCTTTGAAAAGCCTATGATAACCGTCCGTTGTGTACTATATGAGTAGTAGTCGGTATAGCTGTCGCTCTCGTTTTGTCTTAAACGTGCTACGATAACTGCCTGTGCATCTTCAGAGAATATTTCGGCAAAGCGTTTACGCCCGATTTCCTTAACCTGCTCTACTCTGATTTTTTCCTGCTCGGCTTTGGCTTCCTCTGCTTTTTTCTGTTGTTGTGCTTGCTGAAGAAGCATTGCGACCTCGAAACTGTCCATAAATTCAGGGTTCTCGCTGTCATAGTAATAACCAATACCGAATTTTTCTTTCAATGGTCTGATAATGTCGGCTGTTTGATACTCCTTTGTACGCAGGTTAATCAACTTGTAAGCAATTCCCCAATCGTTTTTGCGGATTTCATAGACTACATACCTGTCGTAACTGTAACCCTCCATTTGGATTATTTGATTAGCCTCTACGACTTGTTTGGCTCTGTCAATTTCCTTATTTGCTCCTAATAAAAATACTTTGCTCATAACTCTAAATTTTAAGGGATTATAAAAAGGAGAAAAGAATGAGAATAAATAGGATTATAGCACCTAAACCCACGAAGAAGGAGAGGATACCCCGAATAACAGGAAGAAAGAGATACAAGCCCACTAAAGCCCAAATAAACCCTGTTCCCCACACGGAGCAACCCAAAGCCACGAGAACGATTTTCACAACCAATTTTATGCTAATTGGAAGGTTACTACCTTGTTTCCTATTTTTTACTATACTTCTCATAATTTCTGACTTTTTTTTTATGCCGTATCGGAGCCGGTGTACTGACCTTATGTTTCGGATACGTGAAAAGGTCGGCTGAATCCGCCGAAGACAAATTTTGGGTGAATAAATACGCTCGCCCGTAGGGAAAGAGGAAGATTTTTCAGGCAACAATTTGGCGACAGGATTAGCCGAAATACCTTTGTATCCTGAACATGGGGTCAAAAAGTACCCGGTTTGATACTCGCTAATGAGGAAGAAATTATACCGGAGAGAAGTGTAGTAAAAAGAAATTTGGTCGAACACTTTGCGTTTACTATTATAGAACGCAGAAGTTCTTTGATTCACAAAGAACATAAACAGGGGCTTACAGAAGCCACCAATACTTAAACATTGAAAATGATGATATATCTTATAAAATCAGTATCTTTCCTCTATAAATCATAGGTTATCGGCAGAATCTTTAAGTTATATTATATTGATAATCAATAGTATTATTGTTTCTTCACGGACAGAAAAAGACAAAGCGATAACATCCGTCTTCATTTCTGAAAAACGGGAACA
>JARKQF010000162.1 GCA_029973975.1 Paludibacter sp. | reverse complement strand
GATACTTCTGCCGGAAAATCGTACGGTTTTGTATGAGAGGTGATCCGGATATTTTTTTCGGCAGGAGCCGAATTCTCATTCTTTACAAACAGATAGTACAGATCGTCCTTTTCCAATATAGCTCCGTCTATTACACTAAATCCAGGTTCAAAAAAGAGTTTTGTGTCACTGAATGTTTTAAAATCTTTGGTGGTTACATAATACTGCCTATGGTTCAGGCCTTTTTCACTTTCGGAGGTTGGTAGTTCTGGAAAAGCCCCCGGAATAGTGGAGGCCCAAAAGATATAGAATGTTTTGCTTTTCTTATCATAAAACAATTCAGGTGCCCAGCTGTTTCTTGTTCCTTCGAATTTTTCCATCACCGGAATATTTTGTTGTTCAGACCAGTGTATCAGGTCTTCGGATGAGGCGTAACCAATTCCCTGGTCCCACCATCCAGTGGTCCACACCATATGGAAAGTACCCGTTTCATCCTGAACGATACTCGGGTCGCGTATCAGCTTATCTTTTCCTATTTCGGGTTTCAGCAAAACAGAGTCCTCAAATAATGCTTCCCATTTCAGGCCATCTTCGCTGTAAGCCAAATGTAATCCGTCGCCGTTTCCTTTAAAATAGGAAAAGAGATAGACTTCTTTTTCGTTTTTCGAAATTTGGGTGTTGTTAAAAGCGCATAGACACAATATCACAAGGATTAATCCGATTAAATTTTTCATATTTTTATTTTCTATTGAAAGGTTTACAGTATTCAGTAGATACTGCTGATTCCGGTTTATGGCTGTTACAAACCATTTTCTGTATAGCAGAGTCATGTTTTTTTACTCTCTATACGATAGAGCGAAGAATGTAATGAAATGCAAATTTACAAATACTTTGATTATCAAAAGTATAAAACAGCCATTTTTTATTCATTCTGCAATAATAAGTATCCTTCTTGTATTTTGATGCTAAGAGGGAATTTACAAACAACGACTCAATGTGTAATTAAAAGAAGAAACAATTTCAAACGTCAAACAAAATAGGGTTATATTTTGTTCTCTAGCTCAAACAGTTGATAACAGTAAGACAAATCACAGCAAAATGTATAAATTCACAGGGGCTCTCCTTTTCCTTTTGGCAGTATTCAATGTATCTGCGCAAAAAGGGGCCGTTAACGGCCGGGTATATCATGGTACGACCAATGAACCTATTGAATATGCGACAATATTGATACAGGGGACTGACCGCGGGGCGGTATCCGATAGTACAGGAAGCTTCTTCCTTCAGGAGGTAAATCCCGGATTCGTCAGGCTTATCGTGAGTTCGGTGGGTTTCAAAAGTATAGTTTCTCCAGAGATTCAGGTACAGGGAAACCAAACGGCATTCATCGATATAGCATTAGTCGAAGACGAAATCGCATTAAATGAAGTGGTAGTGCGTCCCAATTTCGAGACACGCCGCATTGAAAGCCCTGTCTCTTCTTTTTTCGTGAATGTGCAGCAGATAGAAAAAAGTGCTGGGGTTAACCGCGATGTATCAAAGGTATTACAAACATTACCTGGGGTTGGGGCCATGGATCCTAACAGGAACGATCTCATTGTACGCGGCGGGGGACCTTCCGAAAATGTTTTTTATCTAGACGGGATAGAAATTCCGGTAATCAACCACTTTGCCACACAAGGATCATCAGGGGGAGCTATCGGAGTGATAAATCCCGATTTTGTACGTGAAATAGATTTTTATACCGGGGCTTTTCCTGCCAACCGCACCAACGCCTTGAGTTCGGTGATGGAGATACGACAAAAAGAGGGTAGCAAGGACCGAATTCATACAAAGCTATCGGTTGGGGCTTCTGATGCAGCATTGACAATCGATGGTCCTGCTGGAGACAATGCCACCTTCATCCTGTCGGCACGGCAGTCTTATCTGCAATTTCTATTCAAGGCACTTAAATTGCCTTTCTTGCCTACCTATAATGATTTTCAGGTAAAATATAAATATGACATCAATAGGAAAAACGAAATTACGTTTATCGGAATCGGAGCGATTGATCATATGACTTTGAACAAAGAACTACAAACAACCGGCACTGAAAGCCAAAAATATATTCTCAACTACTTGCCAATCTATGAACAATGGAATTACACGGTAGGTGCGGTCTATAAACGTTTTAGTGATAACCATCTCGACACATGGGTTCTCAGCAGGAATATGCTTCGCAATAAGAATTACAAGTTTGAAGACAACAATGAATCAAAACAAAAGACATCAGACTACCTCTCGGACGAAGCTGAAAATAAACTTCGTTTTGAACGTGATTTCCGATCCCTGCCGGTACAA
>JARKQF010000154.1 GCA_029973975.1 Paludibacter sp. | reverse complement strand
GCCAGTTCCTTCGGTTGTTTTTTACGGATGGTCCAGTTGTTATCGATGCCACGGCCGGGAACATATTCGGGCGCATCAATCACATCACCAATCACAACAGGTTGACGGAAATCAAACGGTGAGTTATCTACGGGACGAATTTCGCCTGTAGGTGAGGCGGTATCATCTAACACGGTATGAAAATCCGCATTGATTTGCAGGATATGATCGCGTACCGTTCCGTTTCCGGCTCCTTTCAGGTTGAAATAAGAATGATTGGTCAGGCCAATGACCGTGGGTTTATCAGTCGTTGCCTCATATTTTATTTTCAACTCGTTATCGTCGGTAAGCGTGTAAGTTACCTGGCAGTAGAGCGTACCGGGATAACCTTCTTCGCCATCGGGTGAAACATATTGCATCCGGATGCTGTTTTCCAACACTGCTTTGACTTCCCACACCTTGGCATTGAAGCCTTCGATGCCGCCATGCAATGCATTGCCACCGTTGTTTTGAACCAGCGTGTATTCTTTCCCGTCAAGGGTAAATTTGCCATCTTTGATGCGATTTGCAAAACGACCGCAAGTAGCGCCGAAATACGGTTCCTTGTCGATGTTTTCCTGCAAAGTATCGAATCCCTGTACCACATCTTCCATTTTACCGTTTTTATCCGGAACCATGAGTCGGATGATTTTCGTACCATAGTTGGTCACTTCGGCAGACATGCCATTTTTGTTTCTGATGGTGTAGAGTTTTACCTCTTTACCGTTGATGTTGATTGTTTCCATTTTAATATTTTTAAACCATATAAGTCATTTAAGGAACATATAAGTTTTTAAATTTCAGGCAAAAACCGAAAAGTTTCATTCACATAAGTTGACTGACCTTTATAATATATATTCTCTACATTGAAGTTGATTAATAAGCCCATTGGAAGATTAAGCAATTTCATATAAGAAATGAGCTGCGCTTCATGAATTGGTAAAACCTGTTCAACAGATTTTAATTCAACTACCAACGTATCTTCAATTAGTAAATCACAGCGTAAATTAAGATCAAGATCTACTCCTTTGTAACTATAAGGAATTTTTAGTTCTGAATTGAATTTAATTCCTCTGATACTAAGTTCATATTCCAAACATTTTTGGTATACCTTCTCAAGCAGACCAGGTCCAAGTCTTTTATGAACTTCAATTGCAGCTCCGTTGACCCTGTAAACAAGGTCTTTTAAATATCTCTTAGTAAGCATAGGTTGTAAATGTGATAAACCATATAAGTCATTTAAGTAACATAAAAGCTAAAAATTACAACATCATCTGTTGATAAAAACAACTTTATAATATTTGCTGTTTTATGAATTTAAAACTTATATGTTCCTTAAATGACTTATATGGTTAAAAAGATTAAGCAAGTTTCGTCGCCCCATCCCCAATCTCCGCGATATAGAAATCAGGTTTGATGCCAATGCGTTTTTCGTAATTAGCACCTACTTGCGCAATAAAAGTATCGATGGCTTCTTCTTTTACCAAAGAAACAGTGCAACCGCCAAAGCCACCACCGGTCATACGCGAACCGATAACGCCATCAATCTTCCAGGCTTCTTCGGCCATGCAGTCCAGTTCCGGACCGGTT
>JARKQF010000153.1 GCA_029973975.1 Paludibacter sp. | reverse complement strand
CCCTCACGCAGCATCAATCGGATCGCTGACAAAATCGTCGGTCTGCCGCAAGCGAAAGAGGCAAATACGATGGGCGGCTTTGTTCGTAAATTACTCGGCGTTTTTAACAAGAATCGTTAGATACGGGAAAGAAACTCAACAGAAGAACAACCAGACACGCAGAAGAACTTATTAGGGTAAGTCTTCTGAACTGTCTGGTTGTTTTCTTATCCGAAACTATAATTGAGAAACTACTTACAATGATGCTACGATGCTACATTTTGCGATAGACACCGATGACTTTTCCCAAAACTGCCACATCACGCGAATAAATAGGATCCATGCGATCGTTTTCCGGTTGTAGCCGCACACGGTCTTTTTCATGAAAAAAACGCTTTACAGTTGCTTCCTCACCGTCGACCAAGGCAACGACAATATCGCCGTTACGAGCGGAATCCTGATCACGCACAATCAAGTAGTCCCCATCAAAAATCCCTGCCTGAATCATGCTTTCGCCATCAACTTTCAGCATAAATACATCTTCTTGTCCGACCAAATCAGCAGGGAAGGGATAGCTATCCTCAATGTTTTCCGTGGCTAAAATCGGTTGACCGGCAGTCACCCGTCCCACAAGCGGCACCATCGTCATGGGAGCGTTACGAAGGCTAGAAGATCCTACGACATCAATCGCCCGATTCTTTTCCGATTCTCGACGAATCGCTCCCAACTGTTCCAACTTATTCAAATGCATATGAACGGTAGAGGGGGATTTGAGGCCGACAGCCTCACCGATTTCCCGAACACTTGGCGGATATCCCTTAGCCTTGATCGCAGATTGTATAACATCCAATATTTGCTTTTGTTTCAGAGAAATGGAACTATCTTTTTTCATCACGCACCTCCGAACTTAATCAGGCTTGAACAAATTATATCACATATTCGCAAATAACAAAACATTTGTTCGCAAAGTATTGCACGAACATTCGTTTTATGTTATTGTTGTACTAGGAACAAACGTTCGGAGGCGAGTGTGTCGTGACAACAAGAACTGCACTGGCAAAAAGAAGATACGCACAGCGTAATAGCCTATATAAAGCCAATCTATTGCTTTGCATCGCGGTTATAATATCAGTTTTGAGTTATACTGTTTCAAATCATTTGTTCGAACAGTTTTCTGTATTGAGTGGCGCAAAAACAGAGCAACTGATCAGCTATAAGATCGGTTCAGGTGATACACTATGGCAAATCGCCAATAAGGCAGTCACTGCCAATGAGGATGTTCGCGATAAAATCATTGCCATTCAGAAACTGAACAAGATTAACGCAGCACAAGCTTTGATTCCTGGGCAAGTAATACAGATTCCTATAGCAAGTGCAAATATTGAGGATTACAAACTCACGTTTAATATCCGTTAGCGTCACAGACATTTTATTGGTGAACAGCATTGCAAACTGCACACTTATTGATAATCATAAATCCTTGGCATCATTGGCCATTTTAACCGGTCCGACATTGGAGTTGCGATGATCCACGATACATTGGTATTAGGATTATTTTTAGCTCCATATTTTATGTCCGATAATATATATTATGTAAAGTAATGTTTGCAAGTCAATCGACAGATATCTATCTGATAGGTCTGCTTTTCTCGCAGGCGGTTCCGTGTTAAAATAAGAGTCGTTGATTTGTCGCTTTGTTTCTGGAGGGATTTGTTTGCACTATTGTTGTCAATGTGGTCATGAAATCCCGCGGCGGGAAAAGTTTTGCCCGAATTGCGGAACGCAAATCGAATATCTTTGTGCATTGCCGCCAGTCCCGGTCGAACCGCACCCGCGGCGTTCGGTAAATACGGC
>JARKQF010000129.1 GCA_029973975.1 Paludibacter sp. | reverse complement strand
CATGCAGAAACCGGCAATGCTTCGGCAGGGAATCCGGCGGTAATGGAATTGCTGTTTAAATATTTTCGCGTATTTATCGAGATAATTAAGAGATTTATAAGAATCATCCGTTATCCTTTGGATGCTTGCGCTGTTGTTGGTCATGGGGCCAACGATGCCGACATCAGAAGAGTGATTTAAAACTTGTAGCATGGTGTGAAGCCAGCCTTCAGTTACAACAACATCACTTTCAACAAACACAATAAATTCGCCTTGTGACATGTTGATGCCTTGATTACGTCCTTTGGCAAGTCCAACATTTTCTTTATTTTCAATCAAATGGAAGTTTTTATTGACTATGAGATGACTTTGCAGCCATTTGACAGTGCTGTCTGTTGATCCGTTATCCACGAAAATAATCTCGTGAGGTTCCGGTGTGTGTTTGCGGATGCTTTTGACGCATTTTTTTGTATGCTCAAGACTGTTGTAGGTGAGAATAATGATAGATGTCATTCCTGCAATAGCTTTTCCCTCTCGGAAAAGTGGAAATGAAGTATTTATCGTATTTTCAGCTCTAGATACAAGGAAATGCGATTCTTCTTTAGGTTCAGATAATGCGCTTTGTAAGGGTGAGTCATGGTTTAATGCGGATTGATCAAGTGATGGTTTATCCTCATGGGGTGTTTGACGCATTATTTTAAGCGCGTAATATTCGGTTATCAATTCAGTAAAGACAGTGTCAATATTCTGAGCATACTGGGAATGTTTTAATGCATTGCGTATAACTTCTTTTATGGCAGTGTCAATATTATATAGCGATTGTCTGATGGATATGATGGCATACCCCGAATGCTGCATCAAAATTGTATTTAAATGGTTTATGTCAGCGTAAGTTAAGCTTTTATTACCCGTTCCAAGTCCTTTTTTCATCGCATCGAAAAATGCCTGCATGTTAAAAGTATTCTTAAGCTTTATGAATAGCTGTCCATCGCTTTTCAAAAGCAATATCAGATCGCTCAAAACCTTTTCCTGGTCGGAATAGGCGTTAATATGATTTCCTAAAATAATATAATCGAAGCTATTGGATGAAAAATGTTCTGTTAGATATTCGATTCGGTCAACTGCTACTGTCCCTTCGCAAATGGTTTTTAAATCCAACCAATATTTAGGGTCCTGAACGAAAGCAGATAAGTTCGCATCGAAAATATCCGCATGTCTAAGTTTGTTTTTCAGTTGTAGAATAGGAGTTCCACACTTGACATCAACACCAAGAACGTCAGGTTTTAATGCTCCTCTTTTCTCTTCCGGATTCACAAGGTTGATCATTAAAGGATCATAATTATTGGCATCTTCCCAAGCGTCGACACCATAATATTTTTTCTTGAATATTTCTCTGCTCTTTTTAAGGACATCCATTTTCTTCTCAATCGATCCTTGCGTGGACGATCCTTCATGGTGAACAAAAACATCACCGCAGCAGATAATTTTATACCCTGCACGGCGCACTCGAAAGGAGATGTCATCATCACTAAAATCATGCCTAAATGCATAGTCTAGGCTGCCGATAACGTCCAGACATTCCCGTTTATAGAGAGCTATGGCGGGCATCAGACGCAAACGCTCCTCCCATTTCCGGGGATCTGACACATTGTATTTTTGGGCTTTTATGTACATGTCCTCAAGCCCATTATATCCGAGGTCTATAGCCTGAAGATTGCTTATGTTATCGGAGTATGTGGCACAAAACCCGATCCGTTCGTCGGATTCCGCGCATTTGATCATATTGGTCAACCAATTTTCCGTGACATATACGTCATTGGCAATCATGGCGACATATCGACCTGTTAAATATCGTGTTGCGGTGAATTGTCCGTAATTTGCACCTTTATTTTCTGTTATTCTAATAATTTTCTTTTTTTGATAAGGAATTGATTTAAAGTACTCAAATGTACCGTCAGATGAGCCATTGTCGAGTAAAACAAGTTCATAGTCGATATCGGACGTATACTTAAGAATGGATTCTATACATTTTCTTGTGTGCAAGTTGAGATTGTTATAGGCAAAGATCAATATGCTTACCATTGTCCTGCGTCTATTTGATGGTGTATTCCGAAATGCTGCTCTGGTTGTATGAAGACTGTCGGACAGGGTACCTATATCAGTATTGTCTGTTTCTTCAATAATGATTTCGGGATGGTCATCTCTAATTTTATCTGTTCTGATTTGTTTTGCTTTCATGCAACCTCACTATTTTATGCGACAGAATCTGATAATATATTAAAGCAGAGAATTATAATTCTTTATTGAACAGATGCTGCGCCCAGGGTGTCATGGGATGTTTGGAACGAACCAGCCCGGTTTTACTGTCTACATAAATTGTTGTTTTATCGGGAATATCTTGTTCATAAATTGTCGCATTAATTCCGAGGGAGACTCCGTTACCTACGTTGCATGAGCCAATGATGGATGAATGAGGTAACATGGAAACACCCCTGCCAATTTTGGGATACAGGCCATGATGAGCGCCAACAGTGCAGCCGTGGCAAGCTACAAAAAAATCCGAATACTCGGCTTTTCCGAGGACTGTGCCCACAATATGCAGAAGAAGAAAAATTCTCGGCATTTTTGCATCATATGAGCAGCTTAAACCATTTATTGCTCTGTTTAAGCAATACAGCTTATTAGCCATGGTTTCATTATGAAATTCCTTCCATATCGTATTCGAAAGAAACCATAAGAATACTGCATATTGGTTGGCATGGAGGTGGTTTAGGTATGTTTGTTTACCGCAAAAATAACTTTCCAGATTAACGTGTCTGAAACAATAGTCCGTCCGCTCAACTGACATGTCAAATGCTACATTATATTCATTAGGAGTAAGATGTTGCCGATCAGGGAAGAAATGATTTATTTGTAGCAGGACATAATTCTTAAATTCTTTATAGGGTAAAGATAGTTTCATTTAGGAAACCCCGTTCCTCGTCTCTTAATATAATTTTTAGCGGCCTGCTGCAAATCGTCCAGATCATCCAGATGGATCATCTTTGCAAGTTCATCTTTTACAATGCTTGGAATAATTTCGACTTTAGTTTCTCCAATCAATATGTAAGCGCAATCGTAGGGTGGAAACCAGAATGCTCTTGCAAATTTTTGAATGGTTTCATCGTCGGCGCCTGACGGAATTCGCTTTAGGGCTTGAAATTCCGTTTGGCTCAAATATCGAAATTTTGTTTTATCCTGTTCCTCAAAAGGAAGGCATTCTTGCGTTTCAGCAATATCGCAAAAATCAATGAATAATTTTATCATTTCCCGCTGGGTTTTCTTTTCCAGGCTATATGCTGTCTCCAAAGCCATTTTAACAGGGAAGCGTCGAACTTTAAATATCGGTCCTGTGTCAAATCCTTCGTCCATATAGTGACAAGTGCAACCGTATTCAGAAACATTTTCAAGAATGGCGACATTGTAGAAAGCCCATCCTCCAAAGCCTGGCAAGAGGCCGGCATGGAAATTTACCGCGGCGCGTTCGGCCATTGTAATGACATCAGTTTTGACGAGATGCCTGTACATATAGCTGATCACGAAATCAAATGTTTCGTCTCCGGGTATTTCAGACTGTTCAATAACTTTGATTCCTTTTTCCCTAGCTAGATCAGCTATGGTCGGGCCGGCAATCCAGGGATGATGAATTGACTTTGATACCACGACATACTTAATATTCCAGCCTCTTTCCAGGAGAATGGAAAGAGCCACAACCGCACCAGGTTTTGATCCAAGTAAAATAGCAGTCGGCTTTTTCGCAGGCATGTTATGATCTCCATCTGAATGATTTAACACATGCTACGACTTGTTGGATGTTTTCGTCACTCATGTTTGAATGCAGAGGCAAAGATAGAATTTCTTTACCGACTTTATCTGTAACAGTTAAATTACCCTTCTTGCAATCTTTGAAAAGGGTAAACCAGTGACCGGGTTGCCAGTGAATTCCAGTGTCAACTCCATGCTCAAGCATATGTTTCCTTAAAGCGTCACGTTTGTTTTCCGGCACACGGATATAGTAAAGAAAAGGTGTTATGTCTCGAAAATCTGTTAGGGGAGTTCTTATTTCTGATATGCTGGTAAATTGTTCATTATAAATTTGGCATACTTTTCGACGACTTTCCGAAATCATCTGAATTTTAGATAACTGAGATGAGCCTATGGCCGCGTGCAAGTTGGCCATGTGATACCTAAAACCAAGATGGTTTACATCATAGGTCCACGCTCTTTGATTTTGATACATCACTGTTGCAGGTTGTCCCATGCCAACAAGTCTCATTTCATGAAGAAGATCGACTTCTTTCTTACTTCTGACAATGAGTGCGCCACCATCAATACAGGTAATAGTTTTGACAGGATCAAAACTGAACATACAGAGATCAGAAAAACTACCTATCATTTTCCCTTTATACTTAGAACCAAAAGAATGAGCTGCATCATGTATAATTCGAATTCCATATTTTTGCGCTAGTTGATTAATTCTATCGTGGTCACACAAAATGCAGTCATAATCCATTACAATCATGGCTTTCGTTTTGTTGTTAATTAAACTCTCTGCTTTATCCAAATCAACGCACAAAGATTTGTCGTCAATATCGCAAAAAACAATCGAAGCACCGGTTGCCAATATAGCCTGAAAGTCGGCTATGTTATTAAATGAAGGAGTGATAACTTCATCGCCCGGCCCAACACCTGCTAAAAGGAGTCCCAGATGCAAAGCTGCATGTCCGGTACTTACCACCACAACATATCGATCATGACATCTAACAAAATTCCTTAAGTCGTCTTCAAAAGCCCCAACGTTTTTACCCATTCCCAGCCAGCCTATGTCCAATACTTTTTTACAGGCTAAAATTTCATCCTCAGTGATTAAAGGCCTAAAGACAGGAATTGTTTCCATGAAGATTACTCCTTTTTTATTTTTATAATTCTCGATAATGTCGGAATTCATATTATCAATAGTTTAGGAACAAAAACGACGAATTTTCCATCCCAACTTTGCACGTAGTTTATCTGTTCGATAATTTCATTTTTGATGTTCCATGGTAGAATAAGTATATAGTCCGGTTGATATTTCCTGATTTCTTCTTCGCTTGTAATCCTAATACGGCTACCAGGAAGAAACTTTCCCTGTTTGGATGGGGCTGCATCGCAGACGAAGGGAACTAAGTCCGGTTTGACACCGGCGTAATTGAGGAGAGTGTTTCCCTTGGCGGCGGCACCGTAAGCGGCTATTTTTTTCCGAATACGCTTCTGTTCAATAAGGAATGTAAGCAGAGCATCCTTCAGCTTGTCGGCTTGTTGTTGAAATGCCTGATAGACCTTCAGGTTTTGAAGACCTTGTCTTTTTTCTTTAGCAAGTATTTTGGAAACTTTGATTTTCTCGGGCCTTTTGTCTTCGACATGGCATCCATAGATGCGCAAACTGCCACCGTGAGTAGGCAATTCTTCTACATCAATGATCTTAAGCCCCGCTTTGGCAAATATTTGACTAACAGTAAAAAGTGAGAGGTAGGAATAGTGCTCATGGTAAATGGTATCAAACTGGATGCATTCAATTAACTTCATGAGGTGGGGAAATTCAAGTGTAATTGTTCCTCCTGGTTTGAGCGCCATTTTCAGACCTCTTGTGAAGTCGTTGATATCCGGCACATGTGCATAGACATTGTTACCGATAATCAAGTCGGCCTGTTTGTCGTCATTACTAAGCTGCTTTGCCAGGGTGGTGCCGAAAAATTCACGCAAAACAGGGATGCCTTTTTTTTCTGCTGCTTCGGCTGTGCTGTCTGTGGGCTCGATACCAAGGCAGGGAATGTTGCGGGCGATGAAGTTTTTTAGCAGATAGCCGTCGTTGGATGCGATTTCTATAACAAAACTTTTTGGACCAAGACCAAGCTTCTCTGTTATTTCCTCCACATATTGGGCTGCATGATCAAGCCAGCTTTTTGATGTAGATGAAAAGTAAGCATAATCTGGACGGAAGAGTTCATCGGCCTGTGCATAATCTTCGGTCTGTACCAGCCAGCAATGATGGCAGACAAACACCCGGAGCGGAAAGAACAGCTCCGGCTTGTGCAAATCTTCTGAATTCAAATAGGCGTTTGACGGAGGGGCGACGCCCAGGTCGATCATTTGCTGATTCAGCTGTTCCCCGCAAAAACGGCAGATCATGCATTAATCCCTCGGAAATTGACATCGACAGGAGCATGGCTACGGTCTCTTTCGGAGATGCTGCTGACGTCGAGCGGCCAGTTGATTTTGAAAGCGGGGTCGTTGAATCGCAGGCCACGCTGATGGTCGGGACTGTAAAAAGCTGAATGCTGATAGAAAACCTCGGAGTTATCGGCCAGGGTCTGAAAACCATGAGCGAAGCCTTCGGGAACATAAATCTGTAGTCGGTTTTCATGCGTCAGTTCTTGCGCAAACCATTGTTTGAATGTGGGAGAATCCGGACGCAAGTCGATGATAACGTCGAAAATGGCGCCAGCCGTGCATCGGACGAGCTTGACTTCGGCGTACGGTGTGATTTGATAATGCATACCACGTAATGTGCCTTTGTTGTGATTGAAAGAAATGTTGCATTGAACCAGATCAAGACTAAGTCCTCGATCTTCAAATTCGTGACGGCAAAACATTCGAGCAAATAAACCACGCTCATCCTCGATGCAGTCAGGTACTATTATAAAAGCGCCTTTAAGTATGGTTTCTAAAAATTTCATTCTTCAGCCCATGCAACATTGATGCTTTGCGCATCGGCAATATATTTCTTGATTTGTTCCGCACTAATTATGGATTGAGATTCGTAATAGTTTTTATACCATTGCACTGTATTGCCGACGGTGGTCTGGCCGTTCCAGACGGGCCTCCAATTTAATTTCGTCCGAGCCTTGGAACAGTCGAGTATGAGCAGGTGCGCTTCATGCGGCTGATTTACGTCCTGATGAATTTCATATTCAACTTTTGGCCAAAACCTTTTTACCTGCCGTACGATTTCACCGACGGAAATATTCTCGGTTTCAGACGGGCCAAAGTTCCATGCGTCCGCGAATTCTTTCCGGCCGTCTAAAAGCTTTTGACCAAGAATTAAATATCCGCTTAAAGGCTCCAGCACATGCTGCCAAGGGCGAATGGCCCGAGGGTTGCGTATCGTGACTTTTTTTGATTGGGACACAGCGCGCATGATGTCCGGAATCAGCCGGTCATGTGCCCAATCGCCGCCTCCGATGACATTTCCTGCTCGGGCGCTTGCCAAAAGGGTCTGGTGTTTTGTTTGGTAATCTTTTGGATTAAAAAAAGAATTTCTCCAGCAACTAGTGATTATTTCAGAGCACCCTTTCGATGCACTGTAAGGATCGTATCCACCAATTTTATCGATTTCCCGGTATCCCCAGTGCCATTCCCTGTTGTCGTAGCATTTATCACTAGTGATATTAACTATCGCACGTACTGTGCCACTTGCTCTTGCTGCTTCCAGAACATTGACAGTTCCAAGAACGTTACTGGTAAAAGTTTCTATTGGATCACTATAGGACTGCCGGACAATAGACTGTGCGGCCAGGTGAAAAACAATTTCTGGCTTTTGCTCTTGAAAAACTTGTTTGAGTTTCTCAATATCACAAATGTCGCCAATGATGGAGTTCATGTTAATATTTAATAGTTGAATATGGTTGGGTTTCGTAGGGGGGTGCAGGGAATAACCAGTAGTGTTTGCACCCAACTGTGAAAGCCATAGAGCCAGCCATGATCCTTTGAATCCTGTGTGTCCAGTAACGATGACATTTCTCTTCTGATAAATGTTATCATACATAATTTATCCACACACTAATTCCAAAGTTTCCATTTTGCTTTCCCGGATTTCCAAAGTTGTTCAAGAATTTCCTTGTCGCGCATGGCGTCCATACACTTCCAGAAGCCATAATGCTTGTACGCTATAAGCTGGTTATCTTTAGTGAGTTTCTCCAGAGGGTAATCCTCCCACATTTGTTGATCAGCGTTTTCAGGCAGATAGTCAAATACTTCTGGTTTAAGAACAAAAAAACCGCCATTAATCCATCCGCCATCACCGAGGATTTTTTCATTGAAGTTCGAGACATGTTCGTCATCCTCAATGCTAAGCAGACCAAAGCGGCCTGCAGGCTGAACTGCTGTGACAGTGGCTATTTTCCCGTGATGATAATGATAATCTATCAACTCTTTCATATTGACATCCGCCAGTCCATCTCCGTAAGTAAGGATAAAATTTTCATTACCTATGTAGTGCTGTGCCCGCTTGAGACGGCCTGCCGTTTTGGTATTTAAGCCTGTATCAACGAGCGTAACGCGGAATTTTTCAGTGTTGGATCGATGCACTTCAAAACTGTTAGTCAAAAGATTGACGGTTACATCAGAATTGTAAACGTAGTAATTTAAAAAATATTCCTTAATAATGTAGCTTTTGTAGCCCACACAGATGATAAAGTCATTAAATCCCTGAGCTTCAAATATTTTCATAATGTGCCATAAAATTGGTTTTTCGCCGATTTCAATCATGGGCTTTGGTTTTAGATAAGACTCTTCCGAGATGCGAGTTCCAATTCCACCGGCAAAGATAACAACTTTCATGGAGATAGCTTTCTCCTTTTCCGAGAGACGTTATAGCTTTACTTTTTAATCTCTTTGGGTACAATTTCCCACCCCTTGGGGCGAAGTAATTGAGTTTGCAGTTTGATACCCCGTAGCTTGCTGCGAGGTAGTTCATTTAATTGATGAATAAGTCGTATGAAACTTATTGGTGCCTTATTCATTATAAAATTCGATAGTATGACACAGCAAAATTAATGCCACCGTTATGTTGTTCCTTGGAAATTGAGAAAAGTAACTATTGGAAAATCTATGTGGTCTGTGTTCTTCGAACCAAAAACAAGAATTTATAAGTGTAACAACTGCCCCAGGTTTGATATTTATGGCGCAGTCTGTTTCTGAGCCAACAGGTTCAGGATAAACAATACAAGACATTATTATGTCATAATATTGACGATATTTTTTGCGTTGTAAAATTGAAATATCGAGAGAATCCTTTTTGTCTCTGTCTCATCGGCCTTCTATCTCTTTCGTTCAGGTGCGCATTCTTAAAATTTAAAAAATATGCCGTAAAATTAGGTAAATACAGGCTGAGTGTTTTGCGGGATGTCCTATTCCAAACACGGCATACGGATTGCTTTGCAATGAGGGTAGAATTTTAAGGAAAAGTGTAAAAAATAAAACACAGACTCAGGTATCAGCAGAAAGCAACGACAGAGGCTGAATTGAGCTAATAAAAAGAAGAGGTATTTTGTGAGTGTAGTGATACTTTTTTACATGATAGTTTATTT
>JARKQF010000128.1 GCA_029973975.1 Paludibacter sp. | reverse complement strand
ACCGGAATCCTTAAAAAAAGCGATGTCCCGGTCATCCTACATTTTGCAGTACCTGCTTTATACCGTCGCCTTCAATAAATATCTGCAAAAGAGAGTAAAAAATTTCGATTACGAAAAACATTGCGGCGGTGTTTTTTATATATTTCTGCGCGGTCTGAACGCCGAAGCCGGCAGGGAAAACGGCATCTACTTTGACCTGCCGGATTACGCACTGATTGAGCAATTGAACGCAATTCTGCTGCCAGCGGATGCGTAAAAAATCCACCGGCTTAAAAAAAATATTCTGCGCCGGCAGCTAAGAGAGTTTAAGCCTCGTACTCAAACATCCCGAAATTAATATACCCAAAGAAATAGATAAATAAACTTAAAGGTATATGTTGTTTTTGCAACGACAGATGTAAAATAGCAAAAATATTATAATTTGGGTAAATATTCATCATATGTGAAAAAAAATTCAACAGGCAGTGTAATTACCTATAAGGAGGTTTTATCATGGATCAGAAACAAATTGTCACCCAGATGATCAATTTCAACAAATCCACCTTTGACAGTAGTTTCAATGCAATGATTACCTTGCAGGATCAGGCCGAAAAGATGGTTTTCGGTTATCTGGATAAAGCGACATGGTTTCCGGAAGAAGGGAGAAAGGCCGTCAACGAGTGGGTGGACACCTACAAAAAAGCGCGTGAGAACTTTAAAAGTTCGTATGATGAAAATTATCAGAAAGTTGCCGACTACTTTATGAAATTTACCAAAGAGGAGAAGGCAGCCAAAACCGCTAGTACCAAGTAGCATTCTTTACCCCATTTTGCCGGCTGCTGTTTGCCCGGTGCAGCCGCTATGCGCCCGAGTCTCTGCCGTGTCATTCCTTTAATACCGCCAGGTGGGAGACAGAGTATCCGGATCGGATGCCGGCGCTGTATTCCAGTGTTATGAACCATTAATATTTTGGAGGTCTGTTCGTATGTATCGAAAAGTCTTGGTGCCCCTGGACGGTTCAGAACTGGCGGAGTGCGCGTTACCGTACATCATAAAAATGGTAAAAAGCGGCAGCGTGGAAGAAGTAATTATTTTAAATGTATACACGGCCCATATTAATTTTATGCCGACCGAATATAATTACGGCGGTCTCGGATACACTGATCTCAAAGAAAGAGTTCGGGAATATTCCCTCACTTATCTTGATGATGTGGAAACGAGGCTAAATGAGGAGGGGGTTAAAGTAAAAACGCAGTCCATGGAAAGCGTCAGACCCGCCAAATTAATTTCAGAATATGCCCGGGAAAACGGTGTTGATCTGATCATTATTGCCACCCACGGATATACCGGTCTGGAAAAACTCATGTTTGGAAGTGTGGCGCTGGAAGTTCTGCATAATTCCCCTGTGCCTGTACTGCTCATCAAGCCGGAATCCGGCAAGGCATGAAAAAATGGCGAAAACAGGTGATTGGAAAATAAATAACCATCAAAAACCTAAGCTGGAGGATGTAATGGACCCGAAACAATTAGCCCGACAAATGATTGCTTTCAATAAATCTTGTTTTGATAATAATTTCAATGCAATCAGTACATATCAGGAACAAACGGCAAGGTTTGTCAATAAGGTACTGGAAAAGGTTCCCTTGTTTCCTGAAGAAGGCAAAAAAGCATATGCCGAATGGTTGAAAACTTGCAAAGATAAATGCGACGAATTTAAAAATGGTGTGGATGAAAATTTCAAGAAAATGGAGGAATTTTACAAAGAAACTCAGTAGTGCTTTATTTTGATAGCCGGCGAAAAAAGGAACTCAGTTGAATTTGAGAAACTGAAAGGTGAAGGTATGGGAAACGGGGATCAACCGCGACAGAAAAGACCATGACGCGGGATCATTTCCCATACCGTCCCTTAATTTATGAAGAAATGTCGGCATGTCATCAGTGGCCAGAAGCAACACATTAAGGAAGGGAGTTTTTGTTAGATGTCCGAAAGCGCCCAGCCTTTCAAAAACTTCCTTCCAGCCATGTTCATAAACACTGACAACGGCATTCCATTGCGGCATAAA
>JARKQF010000115.1 GCA_029973975.1 Paludibacter sp. | reverse complement strand
TTTATACACCATTATAGCATTGCTGGCAGCCAGTGTCGGCAGTGTAGCCCTGAGTGGCAGTTTGCTGATATTAAATAACAAATGGCTGGAAAAGATTTCCGGCTATTTGTTGTATTTGGCAGGGGGTACCTTATTGGGTGCTGCATTACTTGGATTGATTCCTCAGTCTGCTGAAAGTCTTCATCTCGAAGAAGTGCTGATATGGGTACTTATCGGTATTCTTTTCTTCTTTCTACTGGAGAAATTTATTTTGTGGCGTATGTGTCACGATGAAAACTGCGAACGTCAGATACATGCCGCCGGTCCCATGATTATTATTGGAGATGCCGTACACAACGCCATCGATGGTGTGGTTATTGCCGCATCTTTCCTGACTTCAACAGAATTAGGCGTTTTTGTAACTATTTCTGTAGTATTACATGAAATTCCGCAGGAGTTAGGAGATTTTGGTATTTTGCTTAAAAGTGGATATTCCCGTAAAAAGGCTTTATTATATAACCTCCTTTCAGGAAGCAGTTCGCTTGTTGCCGGTGTAGCAGCTTATTTTCTGCTGGATCTGGTTCAGGGCTTTATTCCTTATGCGCTTGCTATTGCAGCAGCCAGTTTTCTGTACGTTTCTATGGCTGATTTAATTCCGGAAATGCACAAAGAAACCAAACCCAAAGAATCTGTTATCCAATTTTTGCTTGTCCTGCTTGGTATCGCCATCATTTTTATTTCTGTAACGGGTCATTCGCACGGACATGCGCATTGACGTGTGAACTTTTTCTCTGTTGACCGTGTTTTTATAAATGAACTTATAAAAACATAAAGATATGGCAGAAAGACATACGATTCTTACGAAATGGCAAGGCGGTTTGGCCTTCGAAACTGATCTCAACGGACATGTTATCCGGATGGATGCTCCTGTAGAAGCAGGTGGAGAGAATTCAGGTCCCGGACCTAAAAGGTTGATGATGGTCGCGCTAAGTGGTTGTACCGGGATGGATGTTGTGTCAATCCTTAAAAAAATGCGGGTTGATTTCGATAAAGTTGAAATCGAGGTACAGGGAGATGTTACCGAAGAACATCCGAAGCATTACTATAAGATGCATGTGATTTATTATATCTACGGAAAGAACTTACCGCTGGATAAAGTGCAGAAAGCCGTTAAAAAGTCTGAAGATATCTACTGCGGAGTTCGGGCGGCTTATGCCAAAGGCATGGAAATGTCGTCCGAAATCCGCATAGTAGAAAGTTAAACGAAGATTAAATCATATCTTCGATATTCCATACAAAAGCCCTCAGTCCCATCAACTCAGATGTTTGGTCGAGGGCTTTTAAATCTTCTAATACTTGTTTTACTTTTTTGTCTTCTACAATTGTGATGATAGCAGAATTCAAAGAAGGCCAGGCATGAGAACCGAGATGTGGGTCTCCGGTTTTGGTTCCACGGCCCTGAACTTCAGTCCAACTAGTGAATCCTCGAATATTATTCCCCCGCAGGATTGACATAATTTGTTCGTAATATGCCTGGTCGAATGTGATAAATATTGATTTCATGTTTATATTTTTGACAAAATTGATATTTATAGAAAATTTACGTTGGGGTATGGAAAATTGATTTTGATTTTGTTTTCGTTTTTGGGTTTTGTAGAGACGCACGGCCGTACATCTCTACGTTGTTTTTCGTATCACGTCAAAATTTTATTAATTCAGTTTTTTTCTCCATTTTTTTCTGAATTTCTTCACACCTCTGCCTGCAAAAGATGCATAAACAGTAGGTACAATAACCAGGGTGAAGATTGTAGAGATGGTCAGACCACCAATTACAGTAATTGCCATAGGTTTCCACATTTCAGAACCTTCTGATGTTGACAGGGCCAAAGGTAACATCCCCAGAATGGTTGTGAGTGTTGTCATAAGCACCGGGCGCAAACGGGATTTTCCACCTTTTACCACCGACTGGATAACACCCATGCCTCTTCCGCGGTTCAGGTTGATATAGTCAACCAATACAATACCATTTTTTACCACGATACCAACGAGCATGATGATTCCGACAAACGACATCATATTCAGTGTACTTCCCGTAATCAGGAATGCCAGAATCACGCCGGATGCTGCAAACGGTACGGAGAACATGATGATAAATGGATAGGTCAGTGATTCGAATTGAGATGCCATCACGATAAATACCAATAGCACAATCAGTAACAGCAATGTTCCCAAATCAGCAAATGATTCCTGTTGATCTACATAGGTTCCCGCAATCTGAGTATAGATGTTTGTCGGAATATTCATTTGATCTAACTCTTTATTTATAGCCAGAACTGCCTTGTCGATAGTAGTTCCTGATACCGTAGACGAAACAGTAACCAAACGCTGACGGTTCTTTCGATCGATCTTTGGTGGTGAAAAATCTTCCACAACTTTACCTACATCTTTTAATCTGATCGATTGTCCCTGGTTATTGTAAATTAGAATATTTTCCAGAGCCTCGATTGATTGCCTGAATTCAGGTGCGTATGCAACCCTGATGTTGTACTCTTCACCATCTTCCCGGAAAAGAGAGGCAGTTACGCCGTTAATCCTGTTGCGGAGATAGTTTGATGCGGTAGCCATATTCAATCCGTTCATGGCCAGTTTTTCCCGGTCAAATTCTACACGGAATTCCGGGATGTAATCACCACGACTGATGCTGACATTTACGAGGCCTGGAATCTTCGACATCCTGTCCCTGACTTCAGCTGCTATTTTATCAGTCTCCTGAAAATCATATCCGTATATTTCAAGATCCAGTGTGGATTGTCCTCCCATCATCCCCATGCCACCGCCGGCAAGAATAGATGACTTTTTAATTTCCGGCAGATTCTCGAGGTCTATACGCATACTGTCGCATATTTCAAACATGCTTCTTTCACGATCATTTAAATCAATCATTCTGATATTAAATGAGATGATGTTTGATCCATTGTTCTGTAATGACCCCCATACATTGGAGCTGCTTGCTTGTCCGATGGTAAAATTGATCATATCCAGTTCCGGATATTTTTCTTTCCACATCTCATAAATTTTAGATGCAGTTTCTTTGGTAATTTCGACTCTTGTTCCAATCGGTAATTCCACGGTTGCGGCTATTCTGCTGTTATCTTCAGCCGGGATAAATTCGGAACCTATAAAACCGGCGGGCAATAAACTCAAAATAAAAAATCCGAACAAACTGATAATTACTGTTTTTCTGTGTCGAACCGACCAGTTTACCAGTTGTGCATATTTTACATCCAATTTATTCAACGCTTTTTCAATAGGTGTAAAGAAGAATTTATATGCTTTATTATGTTTTGGGTTCAAACGCAATAATTGTGAAGAAAGCATCGGTGTCAGGGTCAATGCACAAACTGTGGAAACAATCATGATGATGGTTACCATCCATCCTAATTGTTCGAACATAACACCTGCCATGCCTGAAATCATGGTTAAAGGGAAGAATACAGCCAACAGCGTCAAGGTTGACGCGATAACAGAGATTGCAACTTCATTAGTTGCATGAACTGCCGCGCTTTTCGGGCGACTTCCTCTTTCAATGTGGGTAGTGATGTTTTCCAATACTACGATGGCATCATCCACCACCATACCGATAGCGACCGATAATGAACTTAATGATATAATGTTAAGTGAACCCCCGGTAAAACCGAGGTAAATAAATGCAGCAACAAGTGATATCGGAATGGTTAATATGATGATGATGGTTGCTCTCCAACGGCCCAGAAACGCAAGTACAACTAACATAACAAATATAAACGCATACATCACCGTTTCAACCAAACCTGAAATTGTTTGTTTGATGTTGTCGGAAGTATCCATGATAACTTCTATCTTCACATCACTTGGCAGGTTTTTTTGAAGTTCTGGGAGTTTTTTATTAACCTGCTCTGCAATATCCACTGTATTAGAGCCGGATTGTTTCTGAACTACGATACTCGCACCCTGTACAGCATTAGTATAAACTTCTTGTGTACGTTCTTCAAGTGCATCTTTGACAATAGCTACATCAGACAGGTAAATATTTTTACCGGCATAAGAACCCACAACCAAACTGTTCAGTTCATTAGGAGACGTAAACTCACCTTCTACACGAAGTGAATAAGTTTCATTTCCGATGTCCATAGTTCCTGCAGGGGTATTGATGTTTTCCATCCGGATAGATTGAGCCAGTCCCTCGATTGTCAAATGATATGCTTCCAGTTTCGATGGGTCGATAAATACCTGAATTTCCCTTTCAGGCGCTCCTGCAATAGAAACAGAACCTACACCCGGTATACGGGCTAAGGGGTTCGCAATATTTTCTTCCAGAATCTTATATAATGCAGGCAAACTTTGGTCTGCTGTTGCAGAAATCATCATGACGGGAATCATGTCGTTGCTGAATTTGAAAATGATAGGTTCTGTGGTGGCTTCCGGTAAATAAGACTTCACCATGTCTAATTTTGCACGAACATCATTTGTCAACGCTTCTATATCCAAACCATAGTCAAATTCAAGCGTGATGATAGAGGTGTTTTCTCTGGAAGAAGAAGTTAACTTCTTCAGATTGGCAACCGTATTGAGCGAATTTTCCAATGGTCGGGTGACATTTGTTTCCACATCGGCAGCACTGGCACCCTGATAGGTAGTCATCACCATGATGGTGTTGGTCTCTATGTTAGGTAACAGGTCGATTGGTAATTTGTTGAGCGAAAATAGTCCTAAAACCACGACTGCCACAAAAACAAGGGCGGTCATAACCGGTTTTTTGACTGAGCCTTCGTATATACTCATCTTATTTTAATTTTGTAGTAAAAAACTGAATATTATTGTATTACTTCTACGGTTATGCCATCAGCTAACTTACTCTGGCCTGAAACTACTACTTCAGAACCGCTTTCAATACCTGAAATTAATTCGTATTCTTTGTCGATGCGACGTCCAAGTTCAATTTGTTTATAGCTGACTTTATCGCCTTCTAGTTGATAAACATATCTGGCACCTGAACCGGTTTGTTTGACAATAGCCTGGTCGGGAACAACAACCCGGTTAATTTTACCGAAATTGATATTTACACGGGCAAACATACCGGGACGAACTTTAGAACCCGGATTGTCAAGTTTAATTTCTACTCCGAATGTACGCGTGCGTTCATCAATTGTGGGGTAAACCAGACTGACTTTGCCTTTAAATGATTCTTTTTCATATACATCTAATTTTACATCAACCTGCATTCCCGGTTTTACTTTGCTGAAGAATGTTTCTGAAACATTGATTTTTAGTAGCACAGGGTTGATTTGCATCACTGTCAGGATGGGTTGCTGCCCGTTGTACATGTCTCCGTTGTCGTAATTACGTGCTGACACAATACCTGAAATCGGACTGAGCAACAGGGTATTTTCCTGTAAAGTTTTCAGGTTGGTTTCAGCTAGCGTCAGTTGCAGACGGGCATTGTCTAATTCCTGTTGAGAGGCGCCTCCCACAGCATGTAATTCAGATACACGTTTGTAAATCCGTTTAAAGTTTTCAATCTGTGTTTCTGAATTTACCAGATTTACAGCATCCATCTGCGCCAGGCGTTGACCTTTTACCACTTTATCGCCCACTTCCACAAAAATCTGACGGATACGTCCCGGAGTAGTAGGATTGATGTTGTTTTTTACAATAGGTTCTACAGTTGCTGTAAATTCATATATTTGTTCCACATCACGTGCCACAACTTGTTGAATCTTTACTTTTGGCGCTTGTTTGCTCTCGTCATTTTGAGCTTTTTCCGGTGTGTTTTGTCCTCCACCACAGGCAGCCAGACCAATAACAAACAGGAATAAAATAACTTTGTTTATTGCGTTCATATATTAAATTATTAATTGATTGTTGTACCTAAAATTTTTTCTAAATCGGATTTGGCGGATATAAAATCATAAATGGATTGATTGTACGATAATCCGGCCTGAATGTAGCCCAGTTCGGCATTTGTCACATCCAGATAGGTTCCGGCGCCTACTTCATACATTTTCTGAGATATATTCAAAGCTTTCTCAGCCTGCGTCAATGCTTTTTTCCCGGATTCCATTTTCTCGATGGCTTTAATCATATTATCTGTATAGGTAATAGCTTGTAATTCCAACGATCGTTTCAGGTTTTCGCGTTGATCATCCATGGTTTTGATTTGCATCTGTAGCTGTTTTGCTTTGTAATGCTTACTTCCGCCCTGAAATATCGGGATCGATAAAGTTAATCCGGCCGTAGATGTCGGAAACCAGTAATAATCCTTGAATGCTACATCGTCATTAGGCATAGACATATATTGATAATTGATGCTGGCAGATAGTGTCGGTAACCAGGTCGATTTCTGAATTTCCAGTGATTGTTTCAGTTGTTTTGCTTTTAAATCGAATTGATTCAGATCCGTGTTTTTATCCAGAGAATTACTGGATAGTTTAATGGCCTGCTCAAATACGAGCGATTCATAATCTGCTAATTTGCCCATGGGTTGAATGGCGGTATGCAAATCAATACCCATCAACATTTTTAATTGTAAAGTACTCAGATTAATAGCTGTTTCAGCTGAAACAAGGTTTGTCAGTGCGTTTCTAACCTGTACATCAGCACGAATCCATTCAAATTCAGAAACTGTACCCTGTTCGTATTTGTTTTGGATAATTCTGGAATTTTCAGCTGCATTTTGGTAGGTTCTTTCAAATACCTTGTAAGAATCTTGTGCCAGTAACACACCATAGAATGCTTTGGTGACAGAATTAATAAGTGTTAGCTTCGACGAACGTGCCGATTCCATGGTCAGTGCGGCGTCTGTTTCATTCATCTTCAAACTTGCCCACAGAGTAGGTGAGATGATAGGCATTGATGCCGAAAGTACGCCTGCAAATGTATTATCCTGACCTACTTCAATTCCATCCGGACTGGAAGGAAAGCCGGGAATGTCAAAAAACATTTTCTGTTTCTTTAATGTGCGGGAGTAAGATGCCGAAGCGTTGACAGCCGGAAACAAAGCCGACATTTTTTCTTTGTTTGCATAATCAACTCTTTCGATATCCCGCTGAGCGATACGGATGGTCGGACTTTCATCCATGGCAATGCTGATACACTGCTGTAGCGTAAGTGATAGCGTGTCCTGCTTTGTAATGCTGTCCTGCTGTGCATGGGTTAAGCCCGTCAACAGCAGAAGAGACAATACCATTATTAAAAAATTCATCTTTTTCATACCTGTTTTATTCGTTCAATTATTGGTTTTATTTTTTGTCACTAAGGTTTTCTTCAATGTATTTCAATCCTTTTTCATTTACAATCAGGTGAATAATCATGTCAATGAAAAAATCCGTTAGTCGTTTTGCCGTATACTTTTTTTGCGATTGCATCATGGTTTCAAAAATATTCCTGATCTGAATTGAGTGGAAAAACGAGATCAGCTCAATGTCTAAATTGTCACGATAATATCCTTCCTCAATTCCTTGTCTGATGTTATCCTCGAAAGCAGATTGTATCCGTTCGGTTTTTATTTGATCGTATTTATGGTGAAGTCCCGGATAATACTTTTTTAGATCATGCCAAAGCATAAAAGGTGTACATTCTGCAGACTTCTTGATCTCTTTTATTGTAAAAATGAATACTTCAATAGCATTTTTATCCTTGATTGATTTATGCATCTTTGCCATGTGTTGTTCTTGCTCATAAGCAATAACGGCATCGATTAACTCTTCCTTTTTATCAAAATACTGATAAAATGTTTTTTTAGATATCCTTAATTCAGCACATACATCATCAATAGAGACGTTTCTGATACCAATCTGATGAAATTGTGTCGCGGCTACCTGAATAATATTTTCTCTGATATTTTCCATATAGGTCGCAAAAGTAATACTATGTTATCGATTTGCAATATTAAAAAACATTAATAATTTGTATGTGCTTATATGTCAGATTGTTGGTGTTTTAAATTTGGAAACTTTAATAATATAAAAGTTTTCATGTGTCGAGAATTAGCTGCTTATATACCTCTTTTTATTGTCTTTATTCTTATGAATGATGATTTTATATATCTGAAGTAAATAATAGTGAATACAACGATCATTGCCGCGATACCTGCAATTTCATACATTAAGCTGTTCAGTAATCCTCTCATAAGACCTTTGTTGAATGGTTAATAATTTTTTTGTTGGCGGCAATAAACAAATATCATTCCTTATTTATGAATACGGTGCAAAAATAGTATCTGTCCGGTTGGTGTAAAAATAATATACGGTGAATAATGTGATTTTTTCGATAAGTGCAGTTTTTTTGCTGATGAAAGGATTGATTGAACGCTAAAAAATATTATTAACTTTGTTCTTGCTATTTTGTTACTATCTTTACGAATGCATATTTAATAGTGTAATCAGAAATATCAGAATATGATAACAACACAAACATATCTAAATGAAAATCTCCCTTCTATTTTGGATGAATTGTTTACTTTAATCCGGATTCCCAGTGTTAGTGCACATCAACATGCAAAAGATGCATTGTATCAATGTGCAGACAAATGGGTGGATGTACTTTTAAAATCGGGAGTGGATAAAGCTTTGGTGATGGCAACCGATGGTAACCCTGTGGTGTATGCTGAAAAACTTGTTGATGAATCACTTCCGACAGTATTAGTGTACGGACATTATGATGTGATGCCGGCAGAACCGCTTGAGTTATGGAAATCATTGCCATTTGAGCCGGAAGTCAGAGATGGAAAAATCTTTGCCCGGGGTGCGGATGACGACAAAGGCCAGTCGTTTATGCACGCCAAAGCTTTTGAATATCTGGTGCAAACCGGTCAGCTAAACTGTAATGTTAAGTTTCTGCTGGAAGGTGAGGAAGAAATTGGTTCGCCTAATTTAGAAGCGTTTTGTGAGGCCAATAAGTCGTTGCTGACCTGCGATACTATTTTGGTTTCAGATACAAGTATGCTGGCTGCCGATACGCCGAGCATTACAACCGGTTTACGCGGACTGGCTTACTGGCAGATAGAAGTGACCGGTGCGAATCGGGATCTGCATTCAGGTATTTTCGGTGGCGCGGTTGCAAATCCGATCAATGAATTGAGTAAAATCCTTGCTCAGCTTACCGATGAGCAGGGGCGTATTACAATTCCCGGATTTTATGATCGTGTTCAGGAGCTTAGTCCGGAAGAAAAGAAACTGATTGATCAGGTTCCTTTTAATGAAGAGATGTACAAGCAGAATTTGGGTATTTCTCAATTATATGGAGAGAAAGGTTATTCTACTATTGAACGCACAGGTGTCAGGCCGACTTTAGACATCTGCGGAATTTGGGGTGGTTATACCGGTGAAGGTTCTAAAACAGTATTGCCTTCAAAAGCTTATGCCAAGCTTTCAGCGCGCCTCGTTCCGGATCAGGATCACCATGAAATTATGCAGTTGGTTGCTGATCATCTGCGTGCCATTGCTCCCGGACATGTCAAAATTGATGTAATTCCTCTGCATGGCGCAGCCAGTTATGTTTGTCCGATCGACTCACCTGCGTATAAGGCGGCAGAACAAGCTTATGAAAAAGTTTTTGGTGTTCGCCCCTTGCCGGTCAGAAGAGGTGGTAGTATAGGTGTCGTACCTGTTTTTGAGAAAGTATTGGGAGTGAAACCCATTTTAATGGGCTTTGGTCTCGAATCAGACGCCATTCACTCGCCTAATGAGAACTTCCCGCTGGAGATGTTTACGAAAGGCATCGAAACGATAGTTGCGTTTTATGGGTATTATTGTCTAAAGTCTAAAGTCTAATGTAGTTAACTTCAGACATCAGACCATAGTTGTTATACCATAATTATGAAAAAGTTATTAAAAAATTTGGTTGTATTAAAATAATGTATTACGTTTATAGCACTTAAAAATTACACATTCGTACTAACTTTCTAATACATGGTATTATGACAAAAACGATAACTTTCAATGAGCTGCGGAGGATCAAGGATGCGCTCCCAAGCGGAAGTATGGCCAGGATCGCTGAAGAACTTGGCCTGGAAAAAGAATCAGTAAAGAACTATTTTGGAGGAAAAAATTACAAAGATGGCAAAAGTGTTGGTGTTCATATTGAACCGGGACCTGACGGAGGATTAGTGATGCTTGATGATACGCAAATACTGGATATTGCCCTCAGAATACTGGAAGAAGATGCCTCATAAATTTGCGATATAATATTCGCATGAAAAGCAGTGATAAGTTTTCACTGCTTTTTTTATATTGATTTTATTGCTAAAAAAAGTAACTTTACAAATAAATTTAAATTTTAAATAAACGATGAAAAAAGAGATGGATTGCCTTTATTGTCAGCGAAATGAGCTGCAAAAGAGTCTGATGATTGAAATATGCGATTTAAATGCTTCAACTTTATTCTTATTTAAAGAACAAAGTCATATCGGACGATGTGTAGTGGCCTACAAAGAACATGTAAATGAATTATTTGAGTTGTGTGTTGAAGATAGAAACATTTTTATGGATGATGTGTGCCGGGTAGCTTCTGCCATTCAAAAGGCGTTTGGAGCTAAAAAAATCAATTATGGCGCTTATTCAGACAAATTAGCTCATTTGCATTTTCATCTTGTACCAAAATACCTGGATGGCTTTGAATATGGAGGTGTTTTTGAGATGAATCCTCAGCAAACATATTTCAGTGACGAAAAATATCTTGAAGTAATTGAAAAAATTAAAGCTTGTCTGTAAATAAAATCCTGATGTTAGAACTTCCTGTAAAATTTGTAGATAGAACAAAATCATTGTTGGGTGATGAATATCCGGCCTTTGAGGAAGCATTAAACGGGATACCTCCTGTCAGTATCCGTGTAAATGATAAATTTACAGATTATAAACCTTCTGATCAGATTGTGCCCTGGTGTGACTCTGGTTTCTATCTGAATGAAAGGCCTTTGTTTACTGCAGACCCGCTATTGCATGCCGGAGTTTATTATGTACAGGAGGCAAGTTCCATGTTTTTGAAACAGGTTTGTGATGTTTATATGAAAAATGCTGAACGGGTGCTGGATTTATGCGCAGCTCCGGGAGGTAAGTCTACTTTACTTTCGCAGGCATTACCTTCTGAAGCCTTATTGGTAAGTAATGAAATCGTACGTTCCAGAGCAATGATCTTGGCTGAAAACGTTATCAAATGGGGAAACCCGAATGTTGTGGTTACCAATAACACCCCTGAAGATTTTAGCAAATTACCGGCTTTTTTTGATGCAATTGTGGTGGATGCTCCCTGTTCAGGCGAAGGTATGTTTCGTAAAGATCCCGGATCTGTTGCGGAATGGAGTCTGCAAAACGTACAACAGTGTGCAATTCGTCAAAAATCGATATTAAAGGATGTATGGCAAAGTTTGAAAGATGGGGGTATTCTGGTGTATAGTACCTGTACATACAACAAAGAAGAAAACGAAGATAATGTCGCCTGGATATGTGAAGAGTTGGGAGCTGATTGCTTAACGCCCGACATAAGCGATTTTGACGGTATTGTTGTTTCTGAATATGGCTGTCGTTTTTATCCACACAAAATAAAAGGAGAAGGTTTTTTTATTGCTGTATTGAGAAAATACAATATGGGAGAAAGCATAAACATTGGTAAATCAAAGAAAAACAAACAGCAGGATAAGTATGTAGACAGATCGGATGATTTCAGGATACAGGTACTTTTTCCGAATAACTTTATCATAAAAGAAATTGAAAACCGGATTGTTGCATTTCAGCAAAAGCACCTTACTGATGTTTTGGATATCGACAACAAACTAAATTGTTTGGTAAATGGCATTCAGCTTGCCGAAATCAAAGGGAAGGATTTTATACCGGCTCATCAGCTTGCTTTATCAAAGATTATCAGTAAAGAAGCTTTTTTATCGGTTGAATTGGAATTAAGAGAAGCAATTGCTTTTTTGAAGAGAGAAAGTATCGTCATGCCGGAAAACACTCCACGTGGTTACGTGCTGGTTTGCTATCAGGAGCAGGCGCTCGGTTGGGTAAAGAACCTGGGAAATAGATCTAATAACCTGTACCCGCAACATTGGCGCATAAGAATGCATCTCTAAAAGATAAATTTTACAATATTAATTTTATTTCATAGTGTCAGGTGGGCTGTTTGAAATAGTTTCGTTAATTTTGTAACCAATGAACCATTCATTAAATTAGTTAAACATGATATGTTCAGATTGAATCATATATATAGAAATATCATTTTACTGATATCGGGTGTTGTGTTAAGTTCCTGTTCAGGGATGCTATACACAACCATTGATGTTTTAAGACCGGCTAAAGTGTCTTTCCCGGTTGATGTGAATAATTTGCTGATTGTAAATAATGCTGCATCACAACCTCAAAGCTACGGACATAAAACGGTGTTGTTTAATGAAAATCAAAAGAGTGTAACTGTTGATGCGGATAGCCTGCCTGTTTTTGCTTTGGCGTCTTTTGCTGAATCTGTGTTGGAAAAGGAATTTTTTAATTCTGTCAATCTTGAACATCAATCCATTAATAATAAAGAAGATTTCTTCTCTGTGTCTTTGCCGGAAGCTAAACAGTTAAAGGAGCTGTCGGAAAAATACGGTGCCAATGGAATCATTACGCTGAATAGAGTGTTGGTCCATGATCAGCTTGGTGAAACTTACGATGAGGAGAATGCCACTTTTATTGCTTACCTCGAGGCACGTTATGAATATAACTGGAGTATACACTTTCCGATAAAAAATCATATTTTTTCTTTAGTAACCAAAGACACTGTGTATTGGGAGTCCGAGTCGTATTCACGGCAGCGTGCGATGAACGGGTTACCGGACAGAAGGAACGCTTTGATAGATGGAGCTTTGATTACGGGGAAAAGAGCTGTAAATCAGTTTATACCGTTTTGGGAACAAGCAGATCGCTATTTGTTTGATATGTCTGATAAGGTTTTTAAATCAGGCTTGGATTCAGTATATGTGAAGAATTGGGACGGAGCTGTTCAGGTATGGACAGGATTGATGAAATCGGTAAAAAATCAAACTAAAAAAAGTAAAATTGCACACAACCTATCAGTGTTGTATGAAATAAAGGGGGATATCAAACAAGCTTACGATTATTCAAACAAGGCATTGGAAACTTTCCTCAATGCAACTATAATTGATTACAGTCAAATGATGTTTGTTGTGGAGCAAAACGGAGTTTTGAAAGCCAGATTAGAGGAACTTGAATTACTTGATAAACAATTAGGCGAAAAATAAAAAAACGATTACTAAATATTAAAAATCAACCTATGAGTGAAATCATACTAAGCCAATCGGATCGTATTTTATTAAAGAAAAAGGAAATCTCAGTTTCACAGGTGAAAGCGCAAATCGATGCTTTTATCAAAGGTTTCCCATTTCTTACTATTATTAGGTCTGCTGGACCTGATAGTGGTTTAATACAGGTCACGAACGAAGAATTGTCTGAGTATCTGATAAAATGGGATAGTTATCTGGAGAAAAAGAAAACGATTTTGAAGTTTGTCCCTGCATCCGGAGCAGCCAGCAGAATGTTCAAAGACTTGTTCGGTTTTTTGGACGGATCGTTTGATGTGCCGGAAAATGAGCCGGTGAAGCAGTTTTTTGCAGCAATCAATCATTTTGCTTTTTACGATTTGCTGAATGAATGCTGCCTGAAAAATGAAGGTAAAGATATTCCGGCTTTAATGCAGGACGGTCAGTTTAAGAAGATAACCGACAATCTGCTGAACAGGAAAGGGCTAAACTATGGCGCTTTGCCTAAGGGGCTGTTGCTGTTTCATACCTACGACCAGAGTAAACGCACTCCATTGATGGAGCATTTAGCTGAAGGTGCTTTGTACACAATGAATAAACAAGGTGTTGTGAATATTCATTTTACGGTATCGGCAGAGCATCGCCAACTTTTTGAAAAGCATCTGAATGAGGTGGTGAGTGAATTTGAAGCCATGTATCAGGCTCAATTTGTGGTTGCTTTTTCTGAGCAAAAGCCATCTACCGATACGATTGCTGTTGATGAAAATAATCAACCTTTCAGGGATAATGGTGAATTGGTATTTCGTCCGGGTGGACATGGCGCGTTAATTGAAAATCTGAACGATTTAAATGCGGATATTATTTTCATCAAGAATATTGATAATGTGGTGCCGGATGCACTGAAAAATCCAACTATCATTTATAAAAAAATGTTGGCCGGCTTGCTGGTTAAATTACAGGAACAAACTTTCAAATACCTGCGTATGATGGATAAGGGTTTGTTGAAAGATGAAAAACTATGGGAAATTGCGGGATTTTCTGAGGGTAGCCTTAATAACATACATCCGGGCATTGGTGATCTGGCCGGAAGGGAACTACAGGATTATCTGTATGGAAAGCTAAACAGACCGATCCGTGTTTGCGGCATGGTGAAGAATACAGGTGAACCGGGTGGGGGACCTTTCCTGACAGTTAATCAGGATGGCACTATCTCAACCCAAATTCTGGAAAGTTCACAGATTAATCTGACAGATCCGGTTGAAAAGGAAAAAATGATGCAATCCACACATTTCAATCCGGTTGATTTGGTATGTGGTGTGAAAGATTATAAAGGGAAAAAGTTTGATTTATTACAACATGTGGATAAAAATACAGGTTTTATCTCGCTGAAATCTAAAAATGGAAAAGCGTTAAAGGCTTTGGAGTTGCCGGGATTGTGGAACGGAGCTATGTCCGATTGGAATACAGTGTTTGTGGAGGTTCCGGTTGCTACCTTTAATCCGGTAAAAACTGTGAATGATCTGTTGCGGGTTGAACATCAATAAATTGTACCGGGCGTAATGGGGAAAGAAAAGGGGCGTAATCATTACGCCCCCTATGTTAATCTATCATGTTGTGAAAAACATTCTGCACATCTTCGTCGTCTTCAATCTTGTCGAGCAACTTTTGTACCTGCGCTTTTTGTTCTTCATTTAATTCTTTCATGTCGTTGGGTATTCGTTCAAACTCTGCCGAATGAATTTCAAAACCATTTTCTTCAAGATACTTCTGAATAGAAGAATAGGATTGGAACTCACCATAGAGTATGATGTTTCCCTCGTCTTCCCCCAATTCATCCACACCATAATCAATTAGTTCGAACTCCAGATCATCCAGAGATACTCCTTCTTTGGGTGTGATTTTAAACACACACTTATGATCGAAGAGGAATTGTAAAGAACCCGTTGTGCCCAATGAGCCGCCATACCGGTTGAAATAACTGCGAATGTTAGCAACGGTGCGTGTAGGATTGTCGGTTGCCGTTTCTACTACGATAGCAATGCCATTTGGCCCGTAGCCCTCATAAACCATCTCTTTGTAATCTGCTTCGTCTTTTGACGTCGCTTTCTTGATGGCTCTTTCCACATTTTCTTTGGGCATATTTTCTTTCTTCGACTGCTGAATCAACACGCGCAAACGGGGATTGGTTTCCGGGTCGGAACCGCCTTCCTTAACTGCAATGGTAATTTGTTTACCGAGTTTGGTAAATACACGGGCCATATTGCCCCAACGTTTCAGTTTGGTTGCTTTTCTATATTCAAACGCTCTTCCCATAGATTTATATGATTAAAAAAAGGGGTTGATAATTCAACACCCTTTTTAGTTATGTAATCTGAAACGACTAAGCGTTTTTAGCTTTCTGTACAATTGCACTAAATGCTTCCGGGTGATTCATGGCTAAGTCAGCCAATACTTTTCGGTTCATTTCAATGCCTGATTTGTGCAAAGCACCCATCAATCTTGAATAAGAATAACCTTCCAGACGGGCGGCAGCGTTGATACGCTGAATCCATAAGGCGCGGAAGTTACGTTTTTTGTTTTTGCGGTCACGGTAAGCATACTGCAAACCTTTTTCCCATGTGTTTTTGGCTACTGTCCATACATTGCGGCGACCACCGAAATAGCCTCTTGTAAGGCTTAAAATTCTTTTTCTTCTTTTACGTGAAGCAACGTGGTTTACTGATCTTGGCATAATTAAAAATGATTTGTGAATGTCAGCGTTCCATTTGAGGAATCTTTGAGCTGTGCATCCTGATTTTTAAATTGGATAATGTTTAAAAGCTTTTTGAAAAATTAAATACAAAGCATGTGTTTCACGTTTTTCTCGTCGCAGTTTGCTACCAAACCGGTTTGAGTCAGATTACGTTTTTGCTTTGTGGTTTTTTTAGTCAAAATGTGACTTTTAAAAGCATGTTTCCTTTTAATTTTCCCTGATCCGGTAAGGGCGAACCTCTTTTTGGCACCGGAATTAGTTTTCATTTTTGGCATATGTAATAATATTTAGTTGTTTGAAAAATTATACTTTTCCTTTTTTTGGCGCAATGGTGATGATCATGCGCTTTCCTTCCAGTTGAGGTATTTGTTCCGGTTTCCCAAGGTCATCCAATTCCTGAGCAAAACGTGCCAGTAATATTTCTCCCTGATCCTTGAATAAGATAGAACGTCCTTTGAAGAACACATAGGCTTTTACCTTGTTGCCTTCTTTCAGGAATTCCCTCGCATGCTTCAGTTTAAAATTAAAATCGTGATCATCTGTCTGGGGGCCGAAACGAATTTCTTTTATCACAATCTTGGCTGAGTTGGCTTTCTTTTCCTTCTCACGCTTTTTTTGCTGGTAAAGAAACTTCGAATAATCGATAATCTTACAAACAGGAGGTGCTGCATTTGGTGAAATTTCTACCAAATCCAACTCCAGGTTGTCTGCAATTTTCATGGCTTCATCAAACGAGTATATACCCGTTTCTACATTATCACCGACCAGTCTGACCTGACTTACACCCTTTATGTGTTCGTTGATACGATTGGGCATTTCTTTGACTGGTGCCTTCCTTTGTCTGAGAATCAATTGTTTAGCTATTGCTTGTTTCCTCCCTAAATTAAATGATGAATACTAAATTTTATTTTAGACTTTTGAGCGCGCAAATATACGAAAATTATTTTGAAATATCATTGATTCACAGTAAAAAATAAGCATTAAACCTTTATTCTGTTTATAAATGGTTTTATGCTGTCAATCATTTTTAGTAAGTTTGCAGAAAAATAATTCTATATGCATATCATCAGCAACAGATTAAAAAAACTACGGGCAGCCATGCAAAAGCAGGGAATTGCTGCTTATATTGTGCCGGGAACGGACCCGCATGCCGGAGAGTATTTTGCGGATTACTGGAAAGAGAGAGACTGGATCAGTGGATTTGACGGATCGGCAGGAACAGCAGTAATTACATTGGATAAAGCTGGTGTTTGGGTCGATTCGCGTTATTATATTCAGGCTGATGTACAATTAAAGGATACAGGTTTTGTCGCTATGAAAATGGGATTGTCGGAGACTCCTGATATGTTGACCTGGATAGTTGCAGAATTGAAATCCGGTGATAAGGTTGGTGTCAATCCGCTGTTGTTTTCGGTGAACGCATTCCAGTCTATGCGTAATCAATTTTCTTTTAAAGGAATTGAATTGGTGCAGGCAGATTTGATAAAACCCATTTGGGAAGATAGACCGGCTTTACCGGAACAAAAGATTTTTGTGTATGATGTGGCTTTTGCAGGACAATCATGTACGGAAAAAATGTCTGTACTCCGGCAGAAAATTAAAGAAGCCCACGCTGATGTGTTTGTGTTAAATACCCTGGATGATATTGCCTGGTTATTTAATATAAGGGGAAATGATGTCAGCTACAATCCCGTTGCTACTGCCTATGCGCTGGTTGATGAATCAAAAGCTGTCATTTATATCCCGGCTGAAAAATTAACGGAAGAGGTTCGTTCATATTTAGCCTCTCAACAAGTGTTAATTAAGGATTATCAGCAAATTTACAATGATCTGGGTGCTGTTTCGAAAGATAAAAGAATATTGCTGGATGGCAGTAAAATAAATCAGTCTTTGTTTGAAGCTATTACTCCGGCATGTGCTGTAATTAATCACATGTCGCCGGTTACGCTGCTGAAAAGTATCAAGAACGAAACCGAAATCTCCGGCATGCGCCAGGCTATGATAAAAGATGGGGTAGCGTTGACAAGGTTTTTCAGATGGTTGGAAAATGCTGTCGGCTCAGGTGAACTTACTGAAATCTCCATTGCAGAAAAATTATATGATTTCCGGGCTGAACAGGCAAATTTCTTTGGCGAAAGTTTTGGTACCATCGCAGGATATGCCAGTCATGGAGCCATTGTACATTACAAAGCCGATGAACAAAGCAATGCAAAGATACTTCCGGAAGGAATTCTGTTACTTGATTCAGGTGGTCAGTTTTTCGAAGGGACTACCGATATTACTCGTACCATCACACTTGGTAATCCGACACCACAACAGAAAACAGATTTCACACTGGTGTTGAAAGGGCATATTGGCATTGCTACTGCTGTTTTCCCTTTCGGAACAAGAGGTTCGCAATTGGATGTTTTGGCTCGCAAAGCGATGTGGGACAGACACCTGAACTATGGACATGGAACCGGTCACGGCGTGGGACATTTTTTGAATGTACACGAAGGTCCCCAAAATATACGCATGGATGAAAATCCGGTAATCCTGCAACCAGGCATGTTTATCTCAAATGAACCTGGATTGTACCGTACAAATGAATATGGTATCCGTACTGAAAACCTGATTATGGTTACGCCCGATCAACAATCGGAATTCGGTCAGTTTCTCAGATTTGAGACTCTGACACTTTTCCCAGTCGATGTGAATTTGATTTATATAGACCTGCTTACGAAAGATGAAATTGACTGGCTAAACGCCTATCATCAGGAAGTGTATGATAAAATTGCTCCGTATTTGAATGAAATAGAAAAGAAGTGGTTGAAGGATAAAACGAAAGCTCTATCTTGTTAACATGAATTTAAAACTTACCCCGAAATTGCTGGAAGATACAGGAAAAGAAGAAGATATGAGCGGTGTGCTGACTTGTCGGTCGTAGAACATCTGGATATTAACTTTGGAACTGAATACATAATCAGCCATG
>JARKQF010000098.1 GCA_029973975.1 Paludibacter sp. | reverse complement strand
ATCCTGTGTAGACATTTTTTCTCGCCAGTTTTCCCAATCACGATTACGTATTGCAAGTGTTATTGGGGAACCAAGGGTTTTTCCCCAACGCACACCTGCGAGTATATCTACTGTATCTTTCTCAATTTTCATTCTGCCGCCACGACCGTACCCTCCTTGGCGACGGGCAAGTTCTTTATTAATCTGCTCTTCGCTTACTGTTAAATCGGCAGGGAAACCTTCTACAATTGCCGTAAGCTGAGGACCATGAGATTCACCAGAAGTGATATAACGCAGCATTATTAGCTCCAATCGGAAAATCGCTTTTTCCTAAACGAACGCCAGGGTCACCCCTGGCGTTCGTTTTCGAATAAAATTTCTCTTTTGCTTATTATTACGGCGTAGTGGCTACTTCTTCCTCAGGCCCGGTCACGTTTACAGTATACATTGTCGACGCGTACCCGACGATGGTTCCCGAAGGAGACTCATAGCTTACTTTCCAGACAACAGTAATTATATCACTGTGTTTCCCACCTGGAACCTTACCTGAAAATGCTGCGAGCACAGAAGCCTGTAGAGGACATTTCCCGGAGGAGTCGGTATTTATCGTTATAGAAGTTCCTTGGTATGAAGAAGCAGGATAGTTTTCCCAGAAAACTACGTTTGATCCTTCGCTTCCAATTATTGTTTGCACACCGATGGTGACCTGCTTGTTCGCAAGCGGCAGGCCGTCACCTGAAGTAAGAACTGCAAAATTTTCAACGCCACTTGGAATAAACTCAACAATACCACCTACTAAAGATTCAATGTCATGTGAAGCATCCGATGGAGCGGATAGTTTCAGCCCTTCAGGTTTAACACTGACGGTGGAATATTGCGTCTGAGTATCACGCTTGGCGTAGATAATTGCATTCGTCTGGGCAGTTATTGTGTTTTTAGGTACCATGATTGCGGTAGCCTTACCAGTATCATCCGTCTCAACAGTCTGCGTGTCAAACAATCCTGATTTATCAGAGGAGAAAGTGATTTTTACACCCCTCAAAGTGGTTGCATGAGGGTTTGAATAGGTAGCCGTAGCGATAAGAGGCATACCAAGACTTATGGTCGTATTACTCAAGGACAAAGCTAACCCAGGCAGAGTAATTGATACTGAAGAGGAAGCTTTGAGGTTTCCGGTAGAAGCGATTACATTAACGGTTGATGCAGAAGGGACACCAGTAATGGTTAGCACAGCAACAGCAGTTCCTGAACTGTCCACCGAAACTGTTCTACCCTCAACTAATCCTGGTTGATCAGTCGAAAAATCTATTTTGAGGCCGCTTAAATTCGAATATGCAGAATTTGAATATTTTGCAGTAGCAATAATTTGTGAACCAGAGACTGTAGAAGAGACAGATAATGATCCGCTAGTGTCAGAATCGCCGCCGCCACCACCACCACCGCCACATCCGGTAATTATTGTACTTACTGCAAGAATAATAGAAACAATGAATAACCGTAAAAAACTCATAAGCCCTCCTTTAGACGAATCATAACCCTAATTTTCTTTATAATGTATCAGCTTACAATTTTCGGTGTAATGAATATCAGCAGTTCACTCTTCGATTTTTTCTGGTTATTTGATTTGAAAAGCCATCCTAACAGCGGAATGTCCATAAGGAACGGTACACCACTGTCCGTTTTGCTGTCGGTATCGACATAAATTCCACCAATAACAGTCGTCTCACCATTTTGAACAAGAAGTTCAGTAGTTGCTTCTTTTTTATTGATAGGAGGTGCCACGCCGGTTGCTGCACTTCCAGCAGAGTTATTCGATGCCTTGATTTTCATGGAAACGGCACCACTTGCTGTAATATGCGGCGTAACTTCAAGGGTAAGTGCAGCTTCAACAAACTCAGTTTTCGTACCTTCAGCAGAAACAGTCGAATAGGGTATCATTTGTCCTTGCGATATTTTTGCTGCCTTATTATTCAGAGTAACAACTTTTGGCGTAGATATTATCTTCACTTGTCCTGCCTCTGCCGCAGCTGAGAGACGCAGATCAATCTTCAGATTGCTTGTCAGCTTTCCGAATGAAAGACCCATGGAACCTCCTGATGTTGTCGCTGGCTGGAATCCCGAAGTAGGCGGAATATTCGTTATAATTCCGCCAAATCCGGTATCGAGGCTACTAATCCCCAAGAAGGAAGCAGAACCATCACGGGCATGTATTCCCCATTGGATCCCGAGATCTTGTGTAAAACTTGATGTCGCTTCAACAATTCTTGCTTCTATCAAAACTTGTTTTTCAGGAATATCAAGCTCTTTCAACAGATCCGTCATCTTCTCTATAGCCGGACTTATATCATTTACAATTACTCTGTTTGTCCTGCTATCTATCGAAATTGTACCTCGTTCGCTTTTATACGAGTTAAACTGTCCTGCAATCTCGGAAACGGATGCAAAATTGATATCGATAACTTTTGTTCTTAAGTCTAGCGTTCTTTCATACGCTTTTTTGGCTGACATCTCTTCGTCAGCGATCGATGCAATCTTGCCGGCTGGCCGAATAATCATGATGTTACCTTCTTCTTTTTTGTCGAGTCCTTTTGTCCTCAGAATGACATCTAAAGCTTGATCCCAGGGAACATTTACAAGTTTTATGCTTATTGTTCCAGTAACGTCATCTCCGACTAAAATATTCTTATTACTGACTTCAGCAATTAACTGGAATATTTTTCGTATATCGGCATCTGCAAATTCCAGAGTTACACGTTTTCCGGTGTATACTTTTTTTTCTGCTTTTTTCTCTACTGTTTTTGAATTAACCACATCATGACTAAAATCTTTTTTTCTCTTCACTTGAGGATATGACTGTGGGGTCTGAGAAGCGTTTTCTCCTTCAACGGAATTATCAGATTCTACTGCAGTAGTTTTTTGTGAAATTGATTCTGCCTTAGAAGTTACCTCAGTGTTCCTTATATCGAGAGTTATTATTGAACCATCCTTTCTAAGCGTATAAGGAGCGTCTTCTCGCAAAGTCACCAATATTTTTGCATCATATCTTCCTTTTACCCGTCCTTGGTAGGGTGTGATTTTTTTTACACTACCGGTAAATGCGGAAGTATCAAAATGACGCTGTAGTCTCTTAGGAAGTATACAATCCTTGAATGTAAGCAGAATACCATCAGCAGACTTAGTAGGATCTTCCAATACGCAGTTGCCGGTCTTCATTATAGATATCCTGGAAAATCCGTCGACAGTGCTAAAATCAATTGCCTCTATTCGAGCAGGCACTTTTGATTCCGGTGCACTCTTTGAAGTTTCATCTGATTTTTTACCCTCCAAAACAGGAACACCCTGTGAAGTTCCGGCGGTGGCAGTTCCTATGTTCAATTGGAGACCATTCTCTATCTTGTCTATGGAGAACTTAGGGAACACAGCTTTTTTTGAGTCAAAAACGATACGCAATTTATCCGGATAAACTCCAATACGAGCGTTTTCTATCCCGAATTTACTTAACTGTATATATTGAGACTTAAGAGAGCTTTTTACATCAAAGATGTCCACCGCCAACCGTTGAGGTTTTGATAAAGTAAAAAACTTATAATTTTCAATCGCGCCATTCGCTCTGAGAACAAATCATGAACCTACTGTATCAATGCTTTAAATAAAAATCTGTTGGGGTGTCACTTTTTAAATATTTTCAGGAGAAACTTTTTGATTTAAGCTCGTTTCAGCTGTGTCTTTCTTCTCTGAACCAGCCTCGGCAGTGCCTTGTGGAGCAGGCACAACTGCATCTGCTGCCTTAAGCTCCGTTTGCGGTACACCAGCAGATGAGGAGTTGTCGCTAAGAGAGACGATAAGCTTCTGCGGATTCGAAGGATCAGGATTAACGGTAAAATCCATTTGATCTGCTGTTTCAAGGGTAACACGAACTAATGAGCCTGCAGTCAACTCATTTTTGGAAATAGAGACATTTTTTATTTTTGAAGAAGCCACAAGAACCGGAGCTTGAACGGAACCGGGATCTGCTTGCGAAAGATCAATCACCATACGAAACGGATCTCGCAGGGAGTAATAGGTGTACGTCAAAGGTTTATCAGATGTGATTTCCACCTTTGTTGCATCACCCTCTCCGGAAACCGTTATATCACGAATGGTTGCTATATCAGCTTGTACCGGTTGGGGGTCTTTAACTGAATAGGAATTCTGCGCACAGCCAAACAACAGAAACAGGCTGAAAACCGCCAGAAGCTTGTAGCTAAGAAATGCAGTGAAGGCTCTCATCCGTGTGTCTCCTTATTGTTTCTTTGGCAAAGTAAGCCTGAGATTCTGTTTGATTAATTTCCCATTTTCATCTCTATACTGCTCGAATACCTCAATAAAAGTTGGCGTTATTTTTGTGATTCTCCCGTTATTTCTTCCAATTTCCATTCCGGCCTTGACAACATAAGGCTTGCCGGTCGGATCAACAATCATCGCACTGTTATTCTTGAGACCGACAATAATACCAGAGATCTTAAACTGGGAGACGTCAAAATTCAAGATTGGTAATGCTTGCCCAAAGCGGTCCCTTTTAACAGCAGGAGCCGATTTTGCATCGGCAATGTAGGGTTTGAAAGGATCCTTCAAGACATTGAAGTCAATACTAGATCCAAATTCAGCAATCTTGTTTGCAGATGACACCTGTTTCTGAACCTGGGGCTTAGGTTTGACGACAGGTGGAGCCTGTTGTTGCGGAGAAGGCGCTGTTTCCTCTTTCTTGCCGCAGCTATTTGCCAAAAAAATTAGAATGGCGACGGATATGATTACACTACTATTTTTTAGCATCTTTTTTTTCATCTTTCAGTTCTTTCTTATCAAGAAAACGGAAAGTAGTAGCAAGACAGGTGACTTTCAGTCTGGTTTTTTCTCCGGTATATTTTATGTCTGAAAAGACCACGTTACTGATATTCACAATTCTTGGCAGCCTGGATACAGCGGAAAAGAAATTTCCAACGCTTGCATACGTCCCTGATACCGTTATATCCACCGGGACGGCTGCATAGAAATCTTTTGGTTCTTCCCCTTTCGGGCGAAACAAAAGAAAATCGAGCCCGGCTCTTTTCCCTTCATCGGTTACACTGGTCAACAGCGCTGGAATCTCTTTCTGATTCGGCAGTTCGGTTAAAGCAAGTTCAAGATCCTTCTGCAATCGCTCGTAATCCTTAATCAGAATAGGCAGATTCGCGGCAAGCTTCCGGTTTTCTTCAATCTGAGTTTTTAGTCCGGAAAGCTTTTCTTCCAGTTCCTTCAGTTCCTTATACTTTGGTTTTAGAAGGAGAAAAAAAAGCGCACAGCCGATTGCAATAAGTAGCAATACCAAGATAGCAATCTTTTGTTTTGTAGGAAGTTTTGTGATTTTTTCTAATCCAAGGTCCATAGATTGTTCCTTGTCAATATTTTCAGGTACTCTGATACCTATCAGAGTTTTTTCGGCTCAAGATTAAATTTTAATTCAAACTTTTTTAACTTCATTCCAGCCAACTCGGTTTGCTCCGATACTATCAACTCGACTTTTTCGAAATCAGTGGAAGCTTCTATGCTCTTCATAAAAGCTGCGATCAATTCTTCATTGAAGGCAATGCCGTTGATTGTAATCTGAGTTCCGTTTTCTGAATAGCTCGTTAACCAAATCTTTTCTTGAACGGACTGGCTAAGCGTCTGGAGCCTCTGAACCGGGCCGGTTTTCTCTCTGCGCAACTGACTCAAAACATCAAGCTTTTTCTTCACCTCAGCTTTTAATTTTTCAATATCCTTGATTTTGTCTATCTTCGCCTTCAACTCAACGATTTCCTGTTCGGAACGAGTGATCTCCTCTTTTGTGGAACTGATTTTTACCATCAAATATGAATAAACAAGAAAGGAAAGCAATAAAAGAATTGCAATTGCACCAAGGGAAACAATAATTTGTTGCCGAGCGGTTTCTTTTCGTTTGGCGGCCCTAACGGGTAACAGATTGATCCGTATCATTTATCCCCCAACCTCCTCATGGCCAGGCCGGCAGCAACAGCAATAAGTGGAGCGATCTCCTGAAGATATTCCGGGTCGAACTCTTTTTCACTAAATGATATTTTTTGAAGGGGATTCAGCAATTCAACGGGAAGACCGAGCCTCTGACTCAACGATTCTGAAAGCATTGAAGTTTTTGACCCTCCGCCGCTCAAGTAAATTTTTCCGATTTTCAGATCCTCTGCGGTGGAGTTATAGAAATCAAGCGATCTGTTGATTTCAAGGGACAGCGTGTCGTTTACTCGACTGATAGTGTCTTTGAGCTTCTCTTTGTCAGGACATTCTCCTGTTACTTTACATTTCTCGGCATC
>JARKQF010000095.1 GCA_029973975.1 Paludibacter sp. | reverse complement strand
AACTCATAGGTCCTCCGAGGTCGGAATTTAGAGGAAATATGCCACAAAACAAGAGTAATGTCAAGCCAATATAATAATATTATCGATATGTTAACTGATTTTAATCACCGCAAAAGGGGACGTTAGTTGTGCAAAGGTCTCACGGTATGCCGCCGCAACCATATGAATTTTTTAAAAACTTGTGGGATACTTTTGTCCCATCAAGTAATATGAAGTTATTACTGGCTCAAAAAAATGATAAAACCATAGCCGCCTTGATTCTTTTCTTGTTTAGAGATCGCGTTTCAGCTGAATTTCTGGCGTCAGATGACAGCTATTGGAATCTGAGTCCAAATCATTTGCTCTTTTGGGAAGCAATTAAAACAGCACATAACGAAGGATTCAAGATTTTCGATTTTGGCAGAACCCCTTCCTCGAACAGCAGTCTGATGGACTTCAAGAAACACTGGGGAACAACCGTTGTGGATTTGCCGCAGTTCACTTATCCTAATAGCATGCGCGATAATATAGATAATCGGGAAGCGTCAATTAATTATAGGCTTTCCAAAATAATATGTAAAAATGCACCTGGGTCGATTGATTCATTAATCAGTAATTTCTACTACCGGCATCTTGGATAACAGCAGCGTGAGGTAAATTATTATGATGAATTCATAACAAATGCCAAATATATGATCTCGCTGGAATTGCGGAACCATTAAAGGCAGGGGAAGACATATATCAATTGCGGAAACGATTAAAAGGGGTGATAAAGCGCCTCTTACGTTACCTGTATAACATCTTTCTGGAAATTAGCGGAGAAAAAAAGAGAATAATCCAATCTTCAACGGTCAACGAAGCCGCCGCCTTAAATCTAAAGCAAGGGGATATGGTGCGAGTAAGATCCAGAGAAGAAATACGCAGCACTCTTGATCGTTGGAACTCGCTTAAAGGTTGCACTTTTATGGAAGAAATGTGGTCTTACTGCGGGACAACACATCATGTAATGAAGCGTGTTGATAGATTTCTGGACGAGCGTACTTACTTGTCACGAAAATGCAGAGGCGTTGTACTGCTAGATAAAGCCATTTGCAACGGAACTAAAGATTTTGGGCCCTGTGATCGTTCTTGTTTCCTGTTTTGGAGAGAGGAATGGCTGCAAAAGGTAGACACAAAATAGTTAATCAAAAATTATCCTGTTTCAACCCCTGCGAATTTATCGGCTTCTGAGCAATTTTTATTACTGCCATCTCGTATAATATGAAAAATTTGAACAATGGTAGATTTCGGTAATGGTATGGTGAGGATTTCCCCCATTTTTTTCTTTAAATGAATAACTTTCGATTTGAAAAATATTACTATTTGCTGAAAAAAATTATCCCGCGGAGTACGCAAATCTCGATCCGCAGGAAGATGATTCAGCGGAAAGCATCACAGTACAGCGCTGTCTGGCCCATAGATGAAAAAGCCGCCAGGCCGCCTGAAAACTGGAAAGGCTGGCCGGACGGCAAAAAATTCGCCTTTATCATCACGCATGATGTCGAAACCGCCAGGGGGGTAGAGAATTGCCGCTCATTGATGGATATAGAGGAAAAATACGGATTCCGATCATCTTTTAATTTTGTGGCTGGTGACTATGTCATTCCGCAGAGTTTGCTGGACGAAATGCGCCGGCGGGGTTTTGAAGTTGGCAGCCACGGACTGCATCACAACGGTAATCTTTTCCAGTCGCGAAACGTGTTCAATAAACATGCTAGAGAAATCAACCAATTTCTCAAAAAACATTCTATAGTCGGGTTTCGCTGCCCGAGCATGTATCACAATCTTGACTGGCTTCACGAGTTGAACATAGAATACGATGCTTCCACATTTGATACGGACCCGTTTGAGCCTCAGCCGGACGGTGCTGGAACCATCTTCCCTTTCTGGGTTGCAAATCATGATGGACAACATGGTTATGTGGAATTGCCCTATAACCTGCCCCAGGATTTTCTACTTTTTATCCTGTTGCAGAACAAAAACATTGATGTTTGGAAAAATAAGATATATTGGATAGCCGCCAATGGCGGCATGGCGCTGTTTATCAGCCATCCCGACTACATGAGCTTTAATGGAGCCAGTCATTACGAAAAATATCCAGTAAAACATTATGAAGACTTTCTTCAATACGTCAAGACGCAATACGAAGGGCAGTATTGGCATGTCCTGCCGAAGGATATGGCAAGGTTCTGGAAGGAAAATTACAGGAACGATAGTAGCATGTTACTTCTAAATTCAAGACGGAGTATACCGAAAAAAGATAAACAGAAAATATGGATTGACCTCGATAACACTCCTCACATACCGTTTTTCAAACCGATAATCGATGAGCTTAACAGACGCGGATATGAATGCTTCATGACTGCACGAGATGCCTATCAGGTACTCGATATTGCGGATCGGTTCGGTTTAAAATACGAAAAAGTTGGCCGTCATTACGGTAAAAATAAAGTTCTAAAAGTCCTGGGCACACTCATCAGAAGTCTGGAATTACTACCCTTGATTATCAAACACAAACCAGCGGTTGCAGTTTCACACGGTTCGCGAACGCAACTTGTTGCTTCTACCCTTTTGGGTGTTCCAACATTGATGTTGATCGATTATGAACACGCGCAAGGCCTGGTTGTTATCAACCCGACATATGCCATGGTGCCCGATGTCATCCCCACTGCTTCAATTAAAATGCCACAGGAGAGGGTTTCTCAATATCCGGGCATAAAGGAAGATGTTTATGTTGTCAGTTACACACCCAATCCTGCAATCATTCAAGAACTGAAAATTAACGAGAGTAAAATAGTCATCACCATGCGTCCACCGGCCACGGAGGCGCATTATTTCTGCCAGGCCAGCGAGGAATTGTTCGAAGCGTCCATGGAACATATTCTGCAAAAAGAAGATACGCAGATGATATTACTGCCAAGGAATAGTAACCAGCAAGAATTTGTCAGAAAAACCTGGTCGTCGGCTGTGCAGTCCGGGAAAATCATCATTCCTGCTCATACGGTTAACGGTCTGGATCTGATGTGGTATTCTGATCTGGTAATCAGTGGTGGCGGTACCATGAACCGTGAAGCAACTGCGCTTGGTGTTCCGGTTTACAGTATTTTCCGTGGAACAATCGGCGCTGTGGATCATTACCTTTCTCAAAATGGTCGCCTGATTTTACTGGAACAACCGTCAGACTTGCCCAGCAAGATTAAATTAGTCAAACGCGATAAAAATCACTCAATCGAACATGGCGACAAAGCTGCTCTTAATGCTATAGTAGACAAGATAGAACAAATTATTACTTAGAGGTTTTAGTGAATAAAAAAATTAAACTAGCGTTAATATGCGGTGCACGTCCCAACTTTATGAAAATCGCACCGCTCATGTCGGCAATTGATAAACATAATCGCAATGAAAATAACAAAAGAAAAATTGAACCGCTTCTGATCCACACCGGACAGCATTATGATGTTCAAATGTCCGATGCTTTTTTTCAGCAATTGCATATCCCCGATCCGGATGTTAACCTTGAAGTTGGTTCCGGTTCTCATGCTGTGCAGACCGCAGAAATCATGATCCGATTTGAAAAAATATGCCTGCAAGAGAAACCTGATTGGGTTATTGTTGTAGGTGATGTGAACTCGACGATGGCCTGCACCCTGGTCGCCTCAAAACTGGGCATCAAGGTGGCTCATATTGAAGCCGGTCTGAGGAGTTTTGATCGATCCATGCCGGAAGAAATTAACAGACTGGTGACCGATGCCTTAGCTGATCTTCTGCTCACACCTTCGCCGGATGCAGATGAAAACCTCTTAAGAGAAGGAGTATCCAAAGAAAAAATCAAACGTGTAGGCAACATAATGATAGACACGCTGATTATGAATTTAGAGAAAGCAAGATCTCTTGCACCTCACAGGCAATATGGGATGAAAGAAGGAGAATACGTCTTCGTCACATTACATCGACCAGCCAACGTGGACGGCAAAGAAGCGCTTACTGCTATTATGCAAAATTTCGCCGCACTATCTCAAAAACTACCGGTAGTATTCCCCCTTCACCCACGTACTGAAAAAAATTTAATTCAATATGGGCTGATGCCTGAACCGAATCATCATCCAAATCTTAAATTGTGCAAGCCAGTCGGTTATTTTGAAAGCATCGGCTTGGCCGACAAAGCCAGATTTGTCCTAACAGACTCCGGAGGATTGCAGGAAGAGACAACTTTTTTGAAGACACCCTGTCTTACCTTGAGGCCGAATACGGAAAGACCCATAACAATCACCGTAGGCACTAACAAATTGACATCGATTGAAACTTTACAGAATGACATCGATATGATTTTAGAAGGGAAACAGAAACAAGGCATGGTGCCGGAACTCTGGGACGGATTGACAAGTGGAAGAATCCTTAACGAAATACTAAAGTCAATTGGTTAAGAAATCTAAAAAATGGAGTCCAAATCCGATATAGAGCCTTTAATTCGACAAGCTATTTCCGCATTACTGAAATACTGTCAGCGGAACAACTGGTCCGGCTATGATCCATATGACGCGCTCAACAGCGAAATATTCAATCGCCTGCCTTTTCTGGATTCAAGACTCCCACGCCTTGCTCTTACCCAGATTCTGAAAAGAAGCCCGTTAAATTTCAGGAAGCTGCTGTTGATTCCCAAAACACAGAACCCTAAGGCAATCGCACTTTTTTTGATGGCGTTATGCAAACTAAAAGCAAAAGCATACGCTGCCGGGACAGAAAAATCACAGCATGATATCGGCAGCATAGATGACCATATAAAAACGATGGTGCAAAGTTTGACTGCACTGCGGTCGCCGGAGATGCCTTACTGGTGCTGGGGCTATAGCTTTCCCTGGCAGGGAAGGACGGTTCTTGCGCCTAGAAGTGCGCCGAATCTTGTTTGTACGGTTTTTGTAGCCAACGCCCTGTTGGATGCCTATGAAGCAAATCGGGATGCAGAAAATCTCCGTATCGCAACCAGCGCTGCGGACTATATTCTGAATGAACTTTATTGGACAAAAGGCGATTCCATTGCCGGCTTCAGCTATCCTGTTCCCACATTGCAGGTACAAGTACATAATGCGAACTTCCTGGGGGCTGCTCTTTTTTGCCGAATCTATAAATATTGCAAAGAAGAGAGATTTTTAGGGCCGGCCATGAAGGCGGCTCGATACTCTGCGGCTCAGCAGCAAGCCGATGGTTCCTGGGACTATGGTGAACTATCCACACAACGCTGGATCGATAATTTTCACACCGGCTTTAACCTCTGTGCGCTGAAAACAATAAACATATGTCTGGATACAAACGAGTTTGAACCAAATATCCGCCGTGGATTTGAATTCTACCGGAGCAATTTTTTCCGGGATGATGGAGCGCCAAAATATTTTCACAATAGTGTTTATCCAATCGATATCCACAGCGTTGCCCAAAGTATAATCACACTAATGGAATTCAAAGATCTTTCTCCGGCCAATGTCGAGCTTGCACAACGTGTATTTGAATGGGCCAAGGAAAATATGTGGGATGAACGCGGATATTTTTACTACCAGGTGACACCCTACTACAAAAACAAAATACCGTACATGCGCTGGTCCCAGGCCTGGATGCTGCTGGCAATGGCAACACTGATGGAAACAAAAAACATTCAGTGTTGATCTCTAAGCATTATTTACTCGTCACTTGTTACTCATTGCTTTTTTGCTTTTAGCCTTATGCCTTTAACCTATGTCCTCATCACGCCAGCCCGCAACGAAGCAGCATTTATTGATTTGACCATTCAATCTATGATTGCTCAGACCTGTTTACCGTTGAAGTGGATTATCGTCAGCGACGGCTCCACCGACGGTACTGATGACATTGTAGAAAAATACCTGCCTGATCATCGATGGATCGAACTCGTTCGGACTCCGGAACGCAAAGAACGCCACTTTGCCGGAAAAGTTATGGCATTTAATGCAGGATATGAAAAGGTAAAGAATCTGAATTACGACATAATCTGTAGTCTTGATGCAGATATCTCCTTTGACCCTGAATATTTCAGTTTCCTGCTGAGCCAATTTTCGAAATATCCCAAGTTGGGTGTCGCCGGTACTCCTTTTGTTGAAGATGGCAGACACTATGATTTCCGGTTTGCCAGCACGGACCACGTCTCCGGTGCTTGTCAACTTTTCAGAAAAGAGTGTTTTGAGTCAATTGGTGGATATAAGCCTTTGAAAGTTGGCGGTATTGACTTGGTTGCCGTAACTACAGCAAGAATGAATAATTGGGAAACAAGAACTTTCACAGAAAAAAACTCACAGCATCATAAAATAACGCAGTCAGACAGAAACACAAATTTAATAGCTGTATTCAAAAGTGGTTATCACGACTATCTTATGGGAAGCAGTCCATTATGGCAAATCTTGCGATCAATATATCAGATGACAAATAAGCCTTTTGTATTACGTGGCATCTATTTTTTTGTTGGGTACTTCTGGGCGATGTTAAAAAATGCAGAAAGGCCTGTAACTGATGAGTTTATTAAGTTTAGAAGAAAAGAACAAATAATAAGAATCAAAAAATTATTATTCCGGTGTTCCTAATTTCGTCTTTTTACACCTTTAGAATTATACCTTTTCATTGAGCCACTGTGATCGAAGTTATCTTTACAATAGACTATGAAATATATGGGAACGGCGAAGGATCTTTGAAAGAGCATGTCTACAATCCTGCCCGTCTACTACAGAAGATGTTTAATCAGGCCGGAGTAAAACTTGTTTTTTTTGTTGAAGCGGCTGAGCTGGAAATGATTGAAAAAGCCAAAACCGACCTGACAATTGGCAGCGTAAAAAAACAAATAAAGGATTTATATTTAGAAGGTCATGAAATAGCTCTGCACCTACATCCGCAATGGTACAACGGAAACTATAAAAACGGCATATGGCAACTGGACAACTTGGAATATAACCTTTGTGTTCTGTCTGAAAAAAGGATTACACAAATTATTGATAAAGCCATCAATTACTTAAGGTCGGTTTTATCTGATTCGACTTACACGCCCTTTTCATTCCGAGCGGGGAATTGGTTATTTCAGCCTACACAACCAACAGCTAAAATACTCTTTAGCCGGGGCATCAAGATAGATTCTTCGGTTTTCAAAGGCGGACTACAGCGTCAAAACAACCTCGATTATCGCCCGGCAGTAAAAAATGGATACTTCTGGAAATTTCGGGAGGATATTAATAAACCTGCAAACTCCGGTGAAATAATTGAAGTTCCCATCTATTCGGAAATGGTTCCACCTTGGCGGATGGTCACCAGGAAGCGTGTTGGATTGCAGACCACAGCCAGGGAAAATCTTCTGAATAAAATAAACCGTCTTCTGAATTCAGCTCGACCCCTTCAGCCACTAAAGCTTGATTTCTGCCGAATGACTATAAGTGAATTGAAAGCTATGATGATTAACATCATAAGAGATGATCAGAAAGAACCGCGAACTTATAAACCCATCGTCGCCATAGGGCATACCAAGGATCTTGTCGATTTTGACACGGTCAAAAATTTTCTTTCTTATCTAAAAGAAAACAATATTAAAATTACAACATTAAAAGATGCACATAATACAATTCTTTCATAGCAGATGATGACCACAAATTATCATCTGTAAAAATTTAATTGTATTTTGAGGTAATCGTGGAAGCGAAAAAAATTGACATCAACTGGCATCCTGAATTGTCCATATATGCATCCGAGCCTTTTCTGAAAGCCGTTGGAGATGAATATGGCTGGCTTGGCGGGTTTGATGATGCCGGAACGCTTAGGTGTATACTTCCTTATACCATCATTAAAAAAGCTGTTTTTCGGATGGTTCGTTTCCGCGTAGAAACCATGCCTCTAGGTGAAGATCTTTCCATTGATCAGGAGAAGGCATTCTTAAACAATGTAGTTAAATATTTTCGTACTATTGGCGCGGATATGATCATTCCGGCAACAACCAATACAATTTTCCGCACCTACCCTGACGGTTCTATTGCCGCGCCCTACGGCACATTTATTAATGATTTAACTCAGCCGGAAGAGAAGCTTTTGAGCAACTTCAATGCAACACACCGCAGGAAAGTAAGACAGGCTATAAAACAGGATGTTCAAATTCGTGAAGGCATAGAATTTTTAAAGTCTGCGTATGACCTTGTTCGCGACACATTCAAAAGATCAAATATGGGTTTTATGAATTACCAGGATTTCCAACGCTATGTGGAAAGTCTCGGTGAAAACATTAAAATAATGATAGCCGAATATCAGGGTGTCGTTCAAGGATGCATTGTTGTACCGTTCAGTATGCATACGGCATATTATGTATACGGCGGCAGCATTCCTGTCCCTCATACCGGGGCAACCAATTTACTGCACTGGGAAGCCATGAGACAATTTCGCGACCTTGGCGTGAAACGTTATGATTTTGTAGGCGTTAGAATCAATCCCAAAGAAGGAACAAGGCAGGAAGGTTTATACGCCTATAAACAACGCTTCGGCGGGCAACTTGTTCAAGGGTATATGTGGAAATATGCGATCAGGCCTCTAAAGTATTTCGTATATGCCCAGGCTGTTCATCGACTTCGTGGCGGTGATATTGTTGATCAGGAAAAACATAAATTTATTAATGAATAAAAACAAATAATCATCTTCAACAAAAATGTCACAAGATTACATTATTCATAAAACGGATTTAAT
>JARKQF010000092.1 GCA_029973975.1 Paludibacter sp. | reverse complement strand
GAATTAAGGAAATACCGTGAAGATCTGGAGAGCATGGTTGCCGAACGGACAAGCGAACTTGAAGACAAGACAAGAAATCTTCAGGAAGTAAATACGACATTGAATGTACTGCTGCAGAAGAGGGAAGAGGACAGAAAGATTTTGGAAGAGAATTTGGTCGCCAATATCAGTTCTCTTGTTCTGCCCTACATAGGCGGCATCAGGAGAAACAACCTCGATGCGCAGCAGCAGTTGTGCCTGAATACTATTGAAAAGAATTTAAGCGGCATCGTTTCCCCGCTTTTGAAAAACATCCGGCAGTTTGAACTGACTCCGCGGGAGATACAGATTGTTTCCCTGATAAAGGACGGCAAGACGACCAAAGAAATCGCCAGTGCCTTGGGAATTGGTGAAGGCTCCATCGACACGCACAGAAAAAACATTAGAAAAAAAATGGGTCTGAACAGGGCTTGCAATCTCCAGTCCCATCTGCGTTTTCTCGAGAAATAGATAAATAGCCTATCTATAAATACCCGATTTAATATGTATTGTAAATTTACAATCCTTAGATATAAGTTTCTAAGTCTTTTAGGATATACATCTAATGCCTCAGGAGACATTTGAAAATTATTTTCCCTTTATGCCGATGCCGGGAAAGCCCCAAAAACTTCGGGGCGCTTTAAATCTAAATTAACTTTATTTTATTTTAAAACCATTTTCAGCTAATATGAAAGATGAATCTAAGACTAAAAAACAACTTATCAATGAGCTTACCGAACTGCGACAGCAATTGGCAAATTCAAAAAACTTCGAAAAAGAATTCCACAGGCTTCAGGAAAGCAATGACAAGTTCGTAAAAGCTTTCACGCACTGTTCCATCCCCATGGCCATTACAACATTTAAGGAAGGCCGGTTTGTTGATGTCAACAATACTTTTTCGAGATTTACAGGGCTCAGGCAGGATGAAATTATAGGACGTACTTCGCGGGAAATTGGATATTTCACAGATGAACAAAGGGCGATATTGTTTGATGAGATTAAGAAAAAAGGTTGTGTGGAAAACCTGGAGCTGAAAGTCGGAGCAAAAGGCGGGGAACTTAAAGACGGCTTGTTCAATGCC
>JARKQF010000081.1 GCA_029973975.1 Paludibacter sp. | reverse complement strand
GATGTGGAGCAAGTGGATAAGTATAAGATAGCGTAAAGCGGCGAGCGAAAAACTAAAAGCGAATAGCTAAAGACACAAACAAATAGTTTTGTTAGGCACAAATTCAGGTAATACTCAAACTGGTGCTGCTTCCGCTGAATTTTAAAATAAACACAACAACCGTCAGAAAACAAGTGGTTTTAATCGCAAGACGATTTCGACACGAGTTTCTGACGGTTCTTGTTAAATGACAAGTATTATTCTAATAATTCCGATACACCCTGATGGCGTTTAAAATGGCTTCATCTTTTACCGGCACAAAATCAACGCTGATTCCTTTACCGTTTTGAACGTTGACAATAAATTTCTTTGTTACTGCATTCAGTTCTCCAAATTCTTTGGCAATATTCAAATCATGTATTACTCTGTTGCCATTGATATCCACACTGAATATTCTTTCGTCCATATCATCGGCAATCGCATCATCGCCCAAATTATAAACCAACACTTTAGATGTTTTCGACATCAGTTCAGCAAAATACAGACTGACAGTATATTCACCATCCGGCACATCTAATTTAAAACTTTCTATTCCGTGACGCATAGTCTGAAATACAGGATCTATATTCGTATTCAGAATATTTAAATCTGAAGCCGGTTGTTGCCCGTGCCGGGTGCGTTTTACATAATTTTTACCTCCGACATATCCCCAGCTTCCGGGGGTATATGGTTTTTCCGGCAGCCATATAACCGCTTTATCCTTTTCTTCAAAATAACGCTTACTACCAAGCATCACATTAATGGATTCGAACGGTAATCTTTCATCTTTCAGATTCGCTGCAACCAGCCTGAAATCAACCTTTATCTGATCACGCACCGTACGCCCTCCTTCTGCATAACCGACAGCTTCCAGCACATTCACACCAGACACAAACGGAACATTGAATTCTGCCATGGCATCAGCGGTTTGCTGCTTTCCAATCGAGACTCCATTCAGGAAAAATTCAATTTCGCCAAGATTTGAATATACCTTCACAGGTTGCAAACAAGTATAATGCTCATCTGCATTTCCTCCTCTCACAGTCCAGTTTCTGCCTCCGATATTAACAACCGGCTCTTTTCTGAACAGTGCCTGATACTGTAAATAAGTGTCTTTTACCTGGCGGTCTGTCGATGTAATTCCCTTGCTATTGATGTGAGGCACGGCATTTCCTCGTTCTTCAGAATGAAAATCATTCAGATTCCATATATTGGCGCCAACCACATACGGACGCTCCATGATGGCTTTGATGTAATTCTCATGATAAAGATTTGCCCATTCCTGGGTATAATCGAAACGTACCGGATCAAATGCATGCAGGCGGGGATCTGCATCTGCTCCGTATTCGGTAATAATAAACGGAATACCTTTCAGTTTTTCCTGTGATTCATCTAAAAACTTGCCAAAACCATTGAATACACCGCCATACCATCCCTGGTATAAATTCCACCCGATTAATTTTGATATTTTTGTTAAACCGGCATTATGATATGTGTCAAAACTGCCGTGAAAAGGTATCAGTGTATATCGATACGGATCATCTTCCCTGATTTGTTTCTCGATCGCTTTCGCCAGCGTCTCGACTGATTTCAGATAGTTTTCATGGCGCTGTGATTCATCGCGAAAAGGAGGTCTGAGCAATACTTCATTCATATAAGCCCAAATCAGAACCGATGGACGGTTGTAATCCTGAAACACCATCTCACGTGCCATTTCAATCGAATTTTTAAAAAACCCTTCACTCTCAGTAATCGCATTTACAATTGGAATTTCGACCGATGTTATTATTCCGAGTTTATCGCACATTTCCATCACCACCGGGTCCTGTGGATAATGTGATACCCGGAGGAAGTTCCCTCCCATCTCCTTCAACATGAGAACATCACGCACATGAAACTCATCAGACAATGCATTTCCCAAGCCATCAAAACACTGGTGGCGATTCGTGCCAATTAATTTATAAGGTTTACCGTTCAGATGAAAACCTTTCTCTGCTGAAAATTCAAACCAACGCAGTCCCAGTGGCTGAAGAATCTCATCCAGCAACACTTTTGACTTTTCATCGTAGATACGGGTACGAACAGTATACAATGAAGGAGATTCCGGACTCCACAAAGCCGGAACCTTAAGTTCCATTTGTTGCAAGTCCTGCTGGTTATAAGTTTGCTTTGCAAGTTTTATTTTTTTGGAAACTCTAATTACTTCGCTTTTATCGGGATGGATAATTGTATGTTCTATTCTTACACGACTATCGGCAGCACTTGCATTTGTCAACATAGTTTTAACTTCAATCTTTGCCATCTCTTCCCTGACCACAGGTGTATTCAAATAAACACCTTCAGAAGCATAATGTGTTGTCGACACGTGTTGCTTTCCGGTAATGATAAGAAAGACATCCCTGTAGATGCCACCAAAGAATGTAAAATCAGCAGTCAAAGGGGGAATATCTTCATTGTAACGGTTGTTTACCTTGATTGCAAAGAGATTATCTTGCCCGGTTTTAATCAGAGAGGTAATATCGAAACTAAAACGGGTATAACCACCCACGTGCGTACCGGCGCTCTTCCCGTTCACAAACAACTCTACTTCCTGGTTTGCCCCTTCAAAGTATATGGTTATCTGCTTTTCTGAAAATCCGGCCGGAATCGGTACTGAACGTCGGTACCAGGCTATATTCCTGTAATAACCCGGCTCGTCATCCATCACATCCGACACGTTCCATGTATGCGGCAGATTCACCGTTTGCCATTGCTGATCGTCGCACTTACCATCCTTTGCTTCAGCAATATCCTGACGGATAAATTGCCAGTTTTCATTAATAGAATACTTCAGGCGGGGAGATGAAATCAGATTCCCGGTCAACAACACTATCCAGAACAGCAAAAAATACTTTCTCATACTTTTAAAATTATTATTCAGAAGTTTTCTGCAAAAATAGACTGATTAAGATATTACGAGTTGAATAATAGTCCAGAAATCGACAGCGAAATGATAAAATCATCCATTTAAAGAAAACACAATTGATTGCCGGAATTAACACATGATTGTATGTTTAAAATCAAACCAATTAATGTTATAATGATGATTACATTTACTTTCTGAACAAAGTTTTTACTTAAATGGACAATATTGTTATGATATTTCAGATCAAAAGGTGATATTCGCATTGTTATTATACTCTAGCATCTTAATTAACAAGAACAAGTCATCAAATCATGAGAATTAAATCTATCCTGCTATTTCTTTTTCTGGGATTCTCCAGTTTCGTTTTTGCAATCACGGAGAAAAAGGAAATCATGCAACTAACCGAAGAAACCTTATCTGTTTCCGCTCATCAAATGATGGGATTATACAAAAAAATGGCCGGAATTCCGGGCAGACTACCTCGGACAATCGACCGGAATGGAAAGCTTATAACTTCACCTGACAAATGGTGGACAAGCGGTTTTTTTGCCGGCAGTTTATGGTATTTATACGAATTTACAGGTGATGAGGAATTCAGGAAAGCTGCACTTGAAATGACAGAGAGGGTCAGGAAACAACAATATACCACCAATGATCATGACGTTGGATTTATGATATTTTGTAGTTTTGGCAATGCCCTGAGGCTGACGGGTAACAAAAATTCAGAACATGTAATCATTACTGCTGCACGCTCTCTTTCTACGCGATACAAAGAAAACACAGGTGTAATCAGATCGTGGGATAGTAAACAATGGCAATATCCTGTTATCATCGACAACATGATGAATCTGGAATTACTTACGCAAGCCACGAAAATATCGGGAGACAGCAGTTTTTATAAAATTGCGGTTTCTCATGCCGACACTACCCTGAAATACCATTTCCGGAAGGATGGAAGTTCGTATCATTTAGTAAGCTACGACACGATTAACGGAGGGTTTGTCGAACGGGTAACGCATCAGGGAGTTAACAATGAATCAGCCTGGGCAAGAGGGCAAGCCTGGGGTTTATACGGTTACGTTATGATGTATCGCGAAACCAAGAAGAAAATTTATCTTGACCAGGCCATCAGAATAGCAGATTACATTGCAGGGCACAAGAACCTTCCCAAGGATAAGATTCCTTATTGGGATTTCAACGCTCCAGACATACCCAATGCGCTCAGAGATGCTTCTGCCGGAGCAATCATGGCTTCTGCCCTTGTTGAACTAAGCACTTTCACCGACAAAAAGCTGGCGAAAAAATACTATTCCCTGGGGAAACAAATGGTTCGTTCGCTGGCATCGCCGGCATATATGGCTAAGAAAGATGAAAACGGGCATTTCATTCTCAAACACAGTGTGGGTTTTATGGCTAAAAACAGTGAGGTTGACGCTCCCCTGACCTATGCAGATTATTATTTCATTGAAGCTATGCTCAGAATCAGAAAAATTGAGACTGCGAGAGCAAGCAAAACACATCCCGACCGCCGGTATTGGGTTGAAAATATGATAAAAATCACCGAACCTGTTCTTGCTAATTTAAGTAACAGTACACTAAGGCAACAAATGCCCGTGGAAACAACCAAAGCGGGAAGTAAACGGGGGCGTGAACAGGTTTCCCATCTCGAAGCGCTGGGCAGAACGATATGTGGTATTGCTCCCTGGCTGGAGCTGGATAGTGATGACAGCAAAGAAAGTAAGCTACGCACCAGATACCTGTCAATGACACTTGCTGCATTAAAAAATGCGGTTGACTCAACTTCTCCCGACTTTATCAGATTCAATAACGACAGGCAGAATCTTGTTGATGCGGCTTTCCTCGCTCAGGGTTTTCTGCGTGCACCTGAAAATCTTTGGGGTGGTTTAGACAAAAAAACGCAGGAGTTGATGATTAACTCCATGATAGCGACCAGAACTTTCAAACCACTGGAAAACAACTGGGTACTATTTTCAGCAACTGTAGAGGCGTTTCTTTTCCGTTTCACCGGCAAATGTAATTTCGAAGCCATTGATTATGCTTTGGAAAAGTTAGAAAACTGGTACAAAGGAGATGCCTGGTATGGCGACGGACCGGCATTTCATTTTGATTATTATAACAGCCTGGTCATACATCCGATGTTGTATGATGTACTTGCGGTTATCAAAGACATTTCTCCTGATTACAAATCCAGATTTAACCTTCAGTCAACACGCCTGAGCAGGCATGCTGATCAGCTCGAGAGACTGATTTCTCCGGAAGGGACCTATCCGGCCATAGGTAGATCGCTCGTTTACAGGTTCGGTTGTTTTCATGCACTTTCACAGGCAACTTTACTGAAAAAACTGCCTGATCACCTGAGTCCCGTACAGATACGTTCAGCTCTGACTGCCGTTATCAAACAGCAAATCAGTCAGAAAGGCACTTTTGACAAACATGGATGGCTGACACTGGGTTTTGCCGGACATCAGCCGGAACTGGCCGAGTCCTATATCTCCACGGGAAGTCTGTATTTGTGTTCAGCCGTTTTTCTTCCTTTGGGTTTATCGGCTGACGATGAGTTCTGGACTGCAAAACCTGCCGACTGGACAAATAAGAAAGCCTGGAAAGGAGAACAATTCAAGGCTGATAAAGCGTTACGAAAATAAAATTATAACCGTTTATTTGCAAACAATATATATTGTTGCCAGTCGTACCAGGTAATATCATGTTTTCCGGAACGGATGTGATACGCCACATGTCCGTTCTGCAAAGGGACCTCCACCTCGGGCATTGTCTTCTGCCCAACACCTTTTAATCCATACAAGCGATAAACATCTCCTGCCAGCAGGGCGCTCATAAATTCTCCTTCAGGATCGGCCCAGGCATCCTTATCGGCACTGGCGACATAAACCGGCCGGGGAGCCATCAAAGCAATGAGTTGATGCTGATCAACAGGGAGTAGTTCTTCTTTGTCGTTATACTTTTTAAAATTGTTGCAGAACCAATATGGAAAACGTGTATTAATCGCCGTAAAAGTTTCGCCCTGCTTTCTACGTGACAAAGCAGCACCACCACAACCTGAATTATTCGAAATAACGAGCGCAAATCTTTCATCTGTCGCTCCTGCCCACAAAGCAGCTTTCCCCAACCGGGAATGACCTATAACCGCCACCTTTTCACTGTTAATTTTATCATCTTTTTCGAGATAGCTCATCACACAACGGAGTCCCCACGACCAGGCTGCAATGGTCCCCCAGGTATATTTTTCTTTTTTATAAATTGCATGTACACCATTGTCGAAACCATCATCATAATCTGGGTCTATATCCCCGCTATAAAGAGTTACCAGCGCATATCCGGCATCAACAATCATTTCCACAGGCCAGCGATTTGTCCTGATTCCCCGCATTGTTTCTTTTGCTCTGTTATCTGTTTCTTTTTCCCGGTCTGGAACCCATAGAGATGTAAGGGGCACTTCTTTTTCGTTGGTTATCGTATAGTTTCCCCAAAAGTTATATCCTAAAAACGCCGGCACTCTGCCTGGTTTATTCGGATAATAAATCAGAAGTTCAACCGGATTGGACAGTTTGTTCAAATAAAGGTTGACTAATCTTCTGGTTGCTTTTCCATTCAACGCATTTTTATCCTCCTGCACTATCCTGAACTTAATATTCTTTGGTACAACCGGAGCTGTTCCATACACCTCATTCTCAAAGATGGAACGAATTTCTTTTCTACGTTTCTCCCAATCACGTACAGATTTCACTTCTGAGCCGTCATTAAATCTCAAAAGCGGAGGAAGCTGCAATGTGTCCTGACCTGAGACAAAAGAGGAGCATACTATAATCAATAAGCTTATAATGCTGTTTCTCATGCTATTTGTGTTTAATTAACAATACTCAGTTTATAGAAAGACGTTTTTCCGTTATTGCATAACACACTCAACAAATAAATCCCGTTCTGAAATCCCGAGACATTGATCCTGCTTTCATGTGTACTCAACAGTTTTTCTCCCTTTATTGTTAACAATTCAGCTTTTGCAAAATCATCTCCTCTGATATAAAGTTCATCACGCACCGGATTAGGAAAAAAACTGAATGCATTATTTTTTTCATTAAAAGTCGGAATATCGGTTGAATCATCCCAAAATGTCAGTATCAGTTTCGGATGTAAATTAACGTCAGCATGCTCCCGGGAAGCAATTTTCAGGGCTGAACCCGTAGCATTCAGATCATGAATTTTAAATGATACATTTTCCTGATATGGCTGATCATAAATCCATCCTGTTACGTCGAATACAAGTTTCTCCTGAGGAACTATTCCTTTCAGAAACGACAACCTGTTGTAACCGAGGCGCCAGTCGTTATTGGTCTGACGCACTGCCCCCGTCAATGTCGACTCTTCCCATGACACATCACTGATTCCGGATGCGAATAGCGCCCTTGCCGACTCATCTGTCTGGATACAGCTAACCTCCAAAAGGGCATTTTTCAACTTCGGGAGTTTTGATCTCAATAATGATAAATCAAATTTCAGAAACGCTTCACGGCGATTTGCTTCTGTTGCGTGATGGCGGATTTCCAATTCTGTTGAAGATGCAAAGTTAGCCGTATTCGTAGTACCGGGAATTACATAAGTATCGGCCACCGCTTCAACAGTATAAGCTCTGGTCTCCACATCAGGTCTACGATTTATCCCGTCAAAATGATCAATAAGCCTGTACACCTGTTTGTTCAGTTCTTCCATGTAGCCGGTCATATCTGTATATTCAACCAGCGCGTTGCTCACAATGCCTTTATTCGAACCGTCATCATCATCCTTGAAACGGAAATAGTGCCAACCTATATAATTCTTATTTTTCAGCAACTCAATACAAGTATTCTGATAAAAATACCCTCTGTGTACCTGAGAGTTGACATACCAACCGGCGCCCGACTGCGTACCCGGCTGTGTATTTATATCTTTAATATAGAATTCTCCCACTAAACAGGGTTTATCCTCAGTCCAGGAAGTTGCCGCGATCTGTTCATTTGGCGACCACCGGTCGTAAAAGTTAACGGAAGTAACGTCCATATATCTATGAGATGCTGCCACTACTGCCGGAATAGCCCTCGGACGACCATGAAAGCGACTTCCGAGAATCAGATGGTTTGGGTCATATTTCCGGATAGCGGCCGCAACAACTTTAAAATAATGTTCTGCGAGATAAGCGGCAAACTCCTGTTTCAACGCTTCGGTCACTTTCGATGTATAATTGATACAATCCGATTCGCTGAGGCCCTTTTGAGCTGCCCATGCTAAGGCTGCATTCCTGCTTGGATCTCCAGCCGGTAAATCTTTAACCAGATTGCGCAACTGGTCCTGGTTGAAGTTAATTTCATTGTCGGTAAACCATCCAAGCAAATCTCTTTCTTCTGCAAAGGGAGTTACATTGGTATTGGCCAGATTATCGCAGTATATCTCAAACTGCGGATCAAGTACAAGAATATGATCCAGGCTGCCCTGTACAGACGTTGGTGTCGTATAGTAATTCTTTCTTACATTTTTATAACTGAGGAAAAAATTAAGTCGCCGTGTAAAAGAAAAGTTCGCATAATTCTGAAGGTTGTAACCTGACTTAGTCTGACTCTCGCTGGCTAAGAAATTTCCGGAGCCATTATATCCCAAACGTCTGGTAATATCATAATCGTTTTGTATATTCGCTGAGCTAAAACTCGTCACAGCCATGTTGATACCGGCATAACCTTCAGGATCAACCATCCACCATCTGCCGTCAATTTTCTTTACATAGAAAAATCCCGTCGAGTCTGTTCTCAGATATTTGTAAGTACCATACCGGGTAAAATCATCCGCTCCATCCGCCTTGCTTTCGAAACCGGGAACCAGGCCGACTAATTTAGCCTGACGGGTAGTCCAGCTACCGGAATAGGAACTCTTCGTCTGAATGGTCTGATAATCATTTTGTGCCGACAACAAAACCGGGAACAAAAAACCAAATACTACTACAACTAAATTCTTTTTTGTACAATTCATTTTTATTTAATTAAATATTTTATCGTTTGAGGCCTACCTGAAGAATCAGTTATATCAAGAAAAACAACACCTTTCGGCAGATTATATTTTTTTTCTCCATTTCCTTCTAAACGGTCAACCGACAAACATTGTCCGGCCGGATTAAACATTTTCAAAGATAATGCTTCTCCTGAGTTATTTTTTACAATCATCCCTTCTTCACTCCTCATTATTGTCCATTTTCCTTTTGTATTTTCATAAAAACCTGTATTTCTGTCGAAAGTCAGTTCATACACACTCCGGGAGGCATCTTCGGAAGTAACAGTAATCAGAATTGTATTCTCTTGTTCCGGACCGGAAACCGACACCTCTGCAAACGGACTGTCGGCTATTGCTAAAACATCTGCTTTATCCGCAGTTATGCCGGAGGCTATGTTATAAGTGAACTGTTCAGGATTAAAATCCTGCAAAGGCATACCATTAATTATTACAGCCACCAGTTTCGAATTGCCTGTTTGCGCCGGGCAGGAGGATTGCGGCTCTGTATATGAACTCAGTTTCCATCCGTCAGTTCTGAAAGGAGTAGCAGGAATATCCACAGCATTATACAAATTGCAAACCGGATTACGTGCCCACCCATACCTTACGGCAACAGGTTGGGAAACCTGTGTACTTCTTAATGCGACTGTACTATCATTCAATATAGTAGCTTCTGTCGGTTTAAATTTTTTATCTGTACCGCTTACAACAAATCCCTGTAATTCAGCATCTCCGGTTTTTATTTTCAATCCTTCACCTGTATTTTTAAAATACAAGTAAACCGAGTCATTCGATATCCTGTACCTGTTCAGCACTGGTCCTTCTGCCAGCAATTCAAAGCCGTAGGTATCCTTCAATGCAATATTTGCCAACCTGATTCCAACCACTTTTTTATTCCTGGGATGCATGCGGATATCATCATCCGGATTAAGCGCTTCTTCGTTCGTGTCGATAATTACAGCCATACCGGTATTCGGCACTGTTTTATCATACAACAAAAAGTTTTGTTGTTCCCGCAAATCAGCCCATGTCGCCTCTTCGTAAACAGCAGGCGCCGATACATTAAACATCTGAACGTAATAAAACGGTAGATCTCCCTGATTCCATAAAGTCCGCCAATCCTCTATGAGCATTTTCATCATATAGCGATATTCATTCGGTCGCTTTGTATTGCTTTCTCCCTGGTACCAGATAAAGCCTTTCAGGGGAAAACCTTTCAGAGGATTAACCTGTCCGTTAAAATTAACTGAATGTGCGTTTGCACTGTTTCCCGCATCCAGAAAATCATTTCTTCCTGCAATTTTACAATACTCAGGTTCGGCAAGTTTCCAGGGACTTAACCATGTTTCCAGTTCGGTTCCTCCCCGGTATGCCTGCATAATGCCGACAGGAATACCTGTTTTTTCATAAATCTCCCGGGCAAATACGTATGCTACCGCCGATACATTGTCGGCTACTTTCAGGCTATTACAAACAATCCAGGGTGCAGAACCCGCATTCACCTTTTCCGAAGGTTCTGCCAATGCATTATAGCTGGCTCTGAAAGCACGTATATTCGGAAAATCATCAGCTTCCCTGATATAATCTTCAGCTTCCAGCAGATGGTTGACTTTCTTCTCCATATTCGACTGACCTCCTGCTAACCACACATCGCCAATCAGGATATTTTCAAGTTGCTGAAACGTTTCCGGATAACCTTTAAGGCTGAATTTCAGGCGACACGGCTCAACAGAAACGGCCTGAGCGGGAAGTTGAACTTCCCACCGGCCATCTGCATTAACCTCAACCGAATCTTTAACTACCCTATTTTGTCTTATAAACTCAACCAACACCGTGTCTCCGGCAACAGCCCAACCTCTCAGTTTTAATGGAGTGTCACGCTGAATTACCATATCCGAACTAATAAACCGGGGTAATTCCAGGTAATGATTTTCGAAATCGGTTCCTTTGATTGCATTCCAAGTTGTAGCAATCCGCAAACCGTCCAAGCTGAAACTTCCTGCATTAGTCCTTCCCTGAATTGCAAAAACATTCGCAGAGACATCATTTCCGGTATCTGTTAAAGGACCAATGACCGGACTTCCCGGATTATTTGCATTTAAATCAGGATTGATAAATAAACTTACCTCATCATTTCCACTGCCTGCGATAAAATCATATTTCACTACCACTAAATAGGTTGTTCCGAACGAAAAAGGAGCACCCGTAGTGTAAGTAACCGTTCCGGTTGTAGTTTTAACCAACCCAAACTGAAATCCATTTCCGTCAGCTTTTAAATAAACCCTTCCTCTGAAAGCATTTCCGCTAAAAAAGCCAGCGAAAAAATCACCTGTACCAACTGAATTTACACGAATCAGAAAAGCGTAAAAATAGCTGTTATTGAGGGTTCCTGTAAAACTCTTCTGAACACGGTCGCTCAACGGATTAAAAGCGGCAGCCAGACCTGTATCCGAGTCCGGATATCCCGGATAACTTAAGCCCATTGTTGATATGGTAACTTTGTTTGTGCCGGCTGTTCCCAAAACCCAACCATTCTGTCCCACTAAATCGGAGTCTTCAGCATAGTCGAAATTATCATCCAACAACAAAGCTGTGGATTGAGCATAAAAATTATTGGATATCCCGATCAAGCAAACAACCAATAATAATTTTATTTTGAAATAAAAAAATGCCTTCATACAACAATTTAAAAATTACCCGGCAGAACCGGAATTCACTACAATAGACCTGAATCCTCTCCTGTGTTTCAGCGGACAATTTTCAACATCTTTCGCTGCCCGGCATTAGCTACCGACACAATATACACTCCATCCGGAATATTTGAAAGATCGACATATGATTTAGCTGACAGTGTTTCAGAAAGTAATGCTTTACCTGATAATGAGAAAATAGTCACGACAGCCTCTCCGGCATTGGTTACATATAACTTCTCATTCATGACTGTGACATATAACTCATCCGGGACTTGCTGCGGAACAGCTGTTGCAGGTACAATTTCCTCCACAACCAGCACCGGCCTGAGTACTTCATTTTCAACTTCCTTGGTGTTAAAGTAAACATTTTCAGTACTTCCTCCTGTTGCCGCGCGTATCAGAAAACTAATCTCAGTCTGTGAATCAACAATATCGGATTTCAACTGATTAGTCACATCAAAACTGGTCCACAATTCAGTACCTGTAAAATTTACCACATCCAATCCACTCCCCACAATCGTTGGTTTGTTTGCCGACAATAAGGTCGACTCCGTCCATTCGGTGGTTGTTTTAAAGACAGTCAGAGAAACCGGCTCTCCCGTAAGCGTTGTTGAGGAAGACAGTTTCAACTTCGCCGACTTAATTTTACTTGCATCAAGCCCGGCAATATTAAATTTGATATAACCATCGAAACGCCAATCGCCATAGGGACTGTAGCGTACACGCATGGTATTCTGAGCGCCATAGGCAGTCGTCCCCAGGGATGTCTTCTGGTAAGTATCATCCGTGGGAGCAATCACTAAACTTTCGGTTTCAACATCTTCCTGTCCTTCTTTGGTTATTGTAAAATCACGTACAACCTCATTCTCCATTTTTTGTCCGGATATATTTTGCAGTTCTGCGGAAACAACAATTCTGTACACCTCATCTTTTATCATATCCGATGCCGGCGTAAATTCATAAGTTGTATTACCCGTTTTGGGTTTCCACGTACCTGCGACCTCAACATTCGATGCTTTATGATATATTTTCACATGCTGGACAAAAGCTACTGAATCAATTTCTGACAGGAATCTTACCGTAATCGGAGCATACGGAGTCAAGCCAAGCATGGCAGCAGGTAAAACACCGTCATGAATAAGGATACGCGTTAAACCATCCGTATCAACTTCAGTTGCGTTCTCTTTCGGATAAATATAAAACACTTTCAGCGGATCCGTTACAGATGCTTTGAGATAATTATCAAAGTATGTTTTGAATAATTTATAACGATTTTCACCGGTTGCCAGATCTGTTCCAAGGCCAGGATAAGTATGTCCAAGGTCTTCCATCCAGAATGCCAGGTGTTTATTATCAAGTTCATTAAATCTTTTCACAACTTCAGGATATACATCCCATTGATTATACTGATCTTTTGATCCCGCAGAAGTAATCATAGGCACCGTAAACTTATCTACATAGGTATTTACACGACGTGTACCATTACCGGCAGCAGCATAAGCTACATCAACCGTGCTTGGCACACCCGGCCAGGGCTGTGGTTTTGTATTTTCTACCCCTCCGTACAAGAAATGTTCTCTGCCATCAGCATTCTTAGTATTGGCAATACGGACAGAACTGTACGATGCTTTCGAAATACCCATAGTTCCTATTTTTCCGTTCAGATTATAGTCATTCAGATGGGTATTGATATAACGCACATAAGCAGTAACCAATGCGTGACCCGCCCAATCTTCAAGTGTATACCTGTCGAAATATGTCCAGACATCCGTTCTGGCTAACGGATTATAACAATGATCCACATTGGCCCATGCATAACCGGTTGTCAGAAAACCAAACGGGTATATATTGCGGTATACTACTTCATTGGTTCCTGTAGGGTTAAATGGTTTCTGACGTGGTGAATTCGAGGAAAAATTAATGACTAACGGCACATCTTTCAGCGGCGATCCACTCGGATAAACCAAATCCATATACATGTTGTAATCAATCGGGTTTCCATGTTTATCATACATTTGTTCGGGACTGGTAACAGGTTGCACTCCGAATGTTTCCACAATTTCTTTATTCCATGTGTCCATGATGCGGTTTATCAGTCCGTCGACTCCATGATCGAGAATGTTCCAGATTGGAATTTTATGTTG
>JARKQF010000068.1 GCA_029973975.1 Paludibacter sp. | reverse complement strand
CTGGGTGGAGGTCTTGCCGAAATCAAAAATGTTCTGACTTAAGTTCAAATAACTGGAATAACGATCATAGGGATCGCTTCTGGACAGTGATGATGAGGAGGACGGTCCGATTCGATCATAGCCGGACTGCAGGGTGAGCTGCGGAAAATAATTTGCTCTGGCCTGGCCGATCTTGCTTTCCTTTGCCCTTATTGTAGCTGCTGCGGCGAAGAGATTGGGATGCTGCTGCAGGGCGATATTAATACATTGCTGTAAATTAAGAACATCGCCGCTCTTTATCTGTTCGGCACCGAAAGCATTGGAACAGATCAGCAACACTAGTAAAAATCCTGAGAAAATTTTCTTCTTCATAGCTTATCCTGTTTTTCAAAATGCTGTGCGAACATGCAGCTGGAACGGTCGACAAAAAATGCGCAAAATCCACTCTGGAACGTTATCCTATCTACCTCGTTCAACTCAAGTCTTTTGCCGCAGAAATATCAACATAATTAATTTTCCGCCGGCATCCGGATACTCGGCTTCATAAGCAAGGCTTGTGCCGGGGCCGTAATTAAATTATAAGTACTTGTTAATAATGGATAATAGGGGATATTAATTATAAAATGAGCTGGGAGAGGGTGGGTATTATGTATCCAGCCACTGCCTTTGGTGGATACATAATACCCGGATAATAATGGTTTATCCGCTGAAAAGACTGGATGGTGTGAATCTTAAATCCTCTTCACGTGCCTGTTGGTTGCAGTAATTAAACGATTATCCGGCGATTGATTTTGAATTCTTTTGTCTTTGCAGTGTGCGGTGAATTGTTTCTTTTCCTGCCGGGGTCTGTTAATTGGCTGATTCCTGTTTTTTCTCCAATAAACTGGTTATTAGTTGATAATTTTTATCGGAGACGGATTTCAGGCCTTCGATACTTTTTCTGTATGACAAAAGCCAGTCATTGATCGCTTTTTTTCCGCCGGCCGGAATCCACGCGGTTTTTTCGACAACACCGGAGGCAATGCGCCGGGAGTGATCCTGCATCGCCAGCATGGTTTTAAAAGTGTTGTCGATGGTTATTTTGCTTATTTCCATCAGTTGTTTCGGGATTTGCATCGTTTTCATTATATTACCTCCGTAACATTAATTTAATATAACTATTCTTCAATATTTGTGGTTGATCCGGCGTCTTTATGCCAGTATATAAAACAGCCGGACATCTATATCTTGAGAATTAAATAATTAAGTTTTATTTCAATAAATTACAATACTAATTAAATTGGCAATTAATGGATAGAAAATATACCTAATTTCCGAAAATGGGTAAATAAAACAATGGGATTGATAGCGTTTAAAATGCCCGTTACGATCCGGGATGTATTTTGTTTTGTTCAGCTTTGTTTTAATAATGTAAACTTGAATCATTGCATCATTTGGCGGGAAGGAGGATCTGAACTACGAATTACGTTAAATATCTCGAAAAATTAAAAGCGGGACAAAAGGGGCTTAATCCTTTTTTGGATTTTATGGAAATTAAAGTGGAAGAAATAAGAGAAGGCTATGCCAAATTTCGGA
>JARKQF010000037.1 GCA_029973975.1 Paludibacter sp. | reverse complement strand
TTAAAGGGGTTAAGCTAATCGCCTAACCCCTTGATTTATTTGGTAGCGGGGAGAGGATTTGAACCTCTGACCTTTGGGTTATGAGCCCAACGAGCTACCTAGCTGCTCCACCCCGCGATATTACCGGATATTTAAGAACTTTTAATTTAAACCATTATCTCCAATATTTGTCAAGGAATTATTTAATTAATTTGCCGTGTTAAATTCGAGCTCGATTTGTCGTTATTCCGTTATATATCCCATCAGGCGGTATATCAGCTTGGCCGCCATAAAATCCGGGGCAACGATGCCGGGAATCGGCGCCAGTTCCACAACATCAAAACCGCGAATCCGGCATGATCGTGAAACAGCTTTCAGCAATTGCAGAACATTTTTCCAGTAAATCCCGCCGGGCTCAGGCGTTCCTGTCGCCGGCATGATGGATGGATCAAAGACATCCAGATCAATGCTGATATAAACATCGCCGCTTAAGTCCTTGCCAATCTTCTGACACCAGTCCTTATTTTCCAGGACAAAGTCCGCTGAATACGACTTTACCGTGCTTGCCGGCAGAAAATCGCCTTCTTCTTTGCTCATACTCCGTATTCCTACCTGAACAAGCGGGCAAATCTCGGAAATCCTTCGCGCCACGGAGGCATGACTGAAGGGACTTCCCTGATAACTGTCGCGCAGATCGGCATGGGCATCGAATTGCAGCACCATCAGTTCCGGATATTTTTCCTTGACGGCGTCAACGGCGCCGAAGCTGATGCTGTGTTCACCGCCCAGCATCACGGGTATCTTCTCCAGCGCTGCGATTTTGGCAATTTTCCTGCGCACGGCGCTGACCATTTGCCGGGGACCGCGTGCATCAATGCTTAAAAATTCTATTGTATGAATTCCCGCCGTATATGTCTCTTTTTTCAGTTCTTCATCATATAGCTCCATATTTGTAGATGCTTCAATAATCGCGGCGGGCCCTCTGCGGCTTCCCGGCTGGTATGTCGAAGTAAGATCATAGGGGACGGGGACAACAACAAACAATGCATCACGCATTGAACACTCGGGATAAATTCCACCAAAATTCATTGATTAATCCTCACATTGTTTAATAATAAAAATTTGAATTTTATTTTTCTAAAAAATTTGTTCATTCCAGATTAACTTTTCCGATAATAACCAAGAACAAAATTTCTCTTTTCATAGTAGAGAAAAGAATAGTGACTTATCCAGTCACCCAAAGCAACAAAAGTTTTCTTCTTTCCGTCCACCGTATAATGGCGCAAGACCGGTTTATGGCAATGACCGACAATAACAGCGTCATAACTCTCCTGAAACTTATCCACAGCAAAGGACAGCATCTTATCCACCAGTACGTCGCCGTCTTCCCGCGTCATCTCCTTGCTCGCTGTAGAGCTGAAGTTAGCTATAGTCCAGAGAACCCGCGCCGGAATGAAACGCTGAAAATGGTAAAACAGCCGGCTGCGCAAAATTTTCCGGAACAACAGATATGTCGAATTAGCCTTGTCCGCCGTATCTCCATGCCCGACCAGAGCGCGTATTTTGTCGAGTTTAACATCCGCCCATTCTTCAAAAACTTCCATCCCTAAAACATCATGAAAATATTCCCGCAGGAAAAAATCGTGGTTCCCTTCACCCAAATGGATGCGGATTCCGGCTTTTTGCAGCTCAATCAACTTATTAATGATCAGTATAAATTCCGGATTAATTTTATTTTTAGTGCAAAACCAGAAATCAAATAAATCCCCTGCAATATAAAGATCGTCAATGCGTGTTTTTCTGTCAGCACCTGTTTTGCAGTCGACGAGAAATAACCCGACCTTTCCATTTTTAATGTCCTCGAAAAAGTTTATCAGATATCCATAGCGTTTATCGGCGGCACGTTTTAAATGAACATCAGAAATAAAGATTGCTTTCATTATCCGAAATCTAAAAGTTTATTTTACTCGTCCTTATCAGAAATTTACTGTTCAGGTCAACATCTGCATAGCTGAATTTAAATCAATTGATTCTTGTTATATCCGTTTTTTTTTGCTAGCTTGCAGCCAACCTTTACCATATTCCAATAAGTTTTGAAGGCGCAATAATGACAAAAGAAAAAGAAGCGATAAAACGAGCCAAAGAAGTTTTGAAAATTGAAGCTCAAAGTATTCTTAAATTGATTGATAAGGTCGACGACAATTTTTCCCGCGCCGTTGATTTAATTTACAAGTCGAAGGGCCGGGTAATTATCACCGGAATCGGCAAATCCGGTTTAATCGGCCACAAAATTGCCGCCACAATGACAAGCACAGGCACACAGGCCCTTTTTCTTCATCCGGTGGAAGGCATTCACGGTGATCTGGGCATCGTCACGAAAGAAGATGTTTTGCTGGCCATTTCCAACAGCGGGGAGACCAGGGAACTTATCCCCATTATCAGTTCTGTCCGCCACATCGGCGCCGCCGTTATCGCGTTTACCGGAAAGATGTCGTCGACTCTGGCCAAAGCAAGTGATATCACCATCGATGTTTCCGTCGAGAAAGAAGCCTGTCCCTTTGGCCTTGCTCCGACCTCCAGTTCGACGGCAACCCTGGCGATGGGCGATGCACTGGCCATCGCGCTCATCGACAAAAGGAAATTCCAGGAAAAAGATTTTTATAAATTTCATCCCGGAGGAAGCCTGGGTTCAAGGTTGAAAGCCACGGTGGGTGATGTCATGATTGTGGGCAAACAGATTCCGCAAGTGTTGACGGGAACAAGCACCCTCGAAGCGATTCAGGAAATTGACCGTAAGAATGTCGGGTTTGTTCTGGTCACTGACAATGAAAATAAACTCCTCGGAATTTTAACCGATGGCGATGTTCGCCGTCTGATCAGCAACGGCGTATCCCTGAAGGGGAAGACAATCGATGATTTTATGACTCGTCATCCAAAAACGATCGACGAAACCGCTTCTCTGGCCGAAACTATACAACATATGCAAAAAGATGAAATCACCGCCTTAGCCGTCATCAACAAGAAAAAAGAACTCAAGGGTTATCTCCATATGCATGATATTCTGGGCCGGGGAGGATCAATCGATATTTCCCTGAACTGCTAGCCCAAAGAAGAACGAGGTCCTTTTTCTTTTCTGGCCTTTATCAGCAATACCGTTGACAAGGCTCGGGGCATGATCAAGGCGTCAATCCATGCAAGACCTGCGTATAATTTGTTGCACCACTTAAACAGGCCGGTAAGCCAACCCAATTGTAAGTGTGCTTCCGGTTGATGCCTTTTTCGGGAGAATTCTTGAAAGACGGAAGCACACATCGTAACAAACAGCATGGTAATTTTTTCCAGCGGCCCCAGAACCTTTCGTATGTGAACGGGAGAAAAACCCGCTTCAGCTAAAAGAGAAATAATTTCCGGAACTTCATAACGGCGGTAATGCTCAACGAAACGGTCGTCATGGGTAAAATAAAAATGACGATGGGGAAAGGTGACAATCAATACGCCGCCCGGTTTTGTCACTCTTGCTATATTCATCAGAGCTTTCCTGTCGTCCTTAAGATGTTCCAGCACTTCTGAAGAAATGACATGAGAAAAAGACTGATCCTTAAAGGGCAGATTCATGGCGTCGGCGACGACATATCGCCCCTTTCCCTGTTCTTTCTTCAGCAACTCGAGAGCGGAGGCGGAAAGATCGGTATAAATCACATTATCCCATGAAGTCAGCACCGGGGAAATACCGCTGCCGGTTTCAAGAACAACTTCTTTTTCTTCATCAAGCATCGCCTTTTCAACAGCCCGCCTTCGGAGAAGGTAGTTGTAAAGGTGATTTTTTAATGTAACGTACTTTGCGCTTGCGAAAAAATCCTGAAATCTATTTGTGTTGACGGATGTCATTAACGCCTTTCCGGAAACAGCAATGTTTTTATAACGCCCATTTTAGCCAGACGATACTTCGCCGCCGTATTGAGACAGCCAAATCCATATTTTACGCTGCGGATGAAGGTGATTGATGAGGCCTCGGTAAAATATTTTGTCGGGCAACTGACTTCGGCAATAGTGTATCCAAGCCAGATAATCTGGGCGAGTATTTGATTGTCAAAAACAAAATCGTCCGAATTGGATTCTAAAGGCAACTTTTCCAGCAGTTCCCTGGAAAAGGCCCGGTATCCCGTATGATATTCCGAAATCTTGGCCGCAAGCAGTATATTTTCAACAAGAGTAAGAAAACGGTTGGAGATATATTTCCAAAGCGGCATGCCGTTTTTTACCGCATGGCCGCCCAGAATTCTTGACCCTAAAACACAATGATAGAGGCCGTTTCCGATCATTGAGGCCATTGCGGGAATTAACAGCGGTGTATACTGGTAGTCCGGATGCACCATGATTATTATGTCCGCTCCTTCTTCCAGCGCCATTTTATAACAGGTCTTCTGATTGGCCCCGTATCCACGGTTTTTATCGTGGGCATGAACACGGGTTTGGGGAAGTTGAGCGGCTATGGCCGACGTTTCATCACTGCTGGCATCATCCACGAGAATCACTAAATCGACAATTTCCTGGACCATGACCTCGTCATAAGTCATTTTCAGCGTCTGCGCCGCATTGTACGCTGGCATCACAACAACAACTTTTTTGTTTTTAAACATCCTTACCTCTCCAGTTGACTGTTTAATATAACAAAATTAATCCCTTGTCTACAAATGGATGATAAAACAAATAAAGTTCAGATTCCGAAGTGCGGAAAAAAAAAGGATCAACGATTTCTCGTTAATCCCTGTATTTAAAATGGTAGGCGGTACTGGGATTGAACCAGTGACTTCTACCGTGTGAAGGTAGCACTCTCCCGCTGAGTTAACCGCCCAAGTGCCGTTTGATATAGCTTAAAGTCACCTCTATTTCAAGGAAAATATATATTGGATTTAATTTCAGAAGGGGATGAAATGATGAAAAACACGTACGAAAATAATCACCTTTTTTCATATTAAATTGCAAAGGGATGATTTCATGACCGATTATCGGACCGGGCGGGAAACTGTATCGATAAGTCCTTTTTCCTGGGCGAAACGCAGCAGGGCCATACGACTTTTCAATTGTAATTTTTCATACATATTATGCAGGTGGACTTTGACCGTACCCTCACTTATACACATTTTCTCGCCGATCGCCTTATTGCTGAGTCCCTCCGACACCAGATAAAGAATTTCAATTTCTCTGGGGGTCAGGTGAGACGCCAGGTCACGGACGCCCGCTTCCCGCCGCAGCAATTTTTCGAGCGACAACCGGGCTGCGCGCCTTTCCATCCATTGCTCACCGTTATGCACTTTACGGACGCACTGCAGTAGAAGCTGGGGATCCATTTCTTTTAGGACAATACCCGCAACACCCGCACGAATCGTATCCATAAGTTGATTTTCATCAATTTCTTCAGCATAAAAAACTATTCGCGTCGGCAGCAGTGTATCGGCCAACAGTTCACGGGCTATTGATAAGCTGTCTTTTCCGGGAACATTTGTCGCCAGTATAAGGACGTCGGGCCGGTGCAGACGGACAGCCTCGATGGTTTCAACAGCATTGCTGCACAGTGCCACCACTTTGAATTCTTCTTTCTCCCGAAAAAGATTTCCTAATCCCTGTAACATAAGAGGATGATGATCAGCTAAAACCAGTTGGATGTCCATTCCACGACTCCCTTCAATTAAAAATAAAACCACATATATAGAGATTATACAATAATTTGCTACAAATATTTATGATGCAGCTCCAGATTTCCGTCTTTCAGCTATGCAGCGGCAAAATGAGATTGGTTAATGTTTTTTCCTCTTCTTTTTGCATCATCAGCACACCATCTTAAAAAACGGAAAATATTTCACCGACCAGGAACTTTTTCACCCTCCGCCGTTTAAGAGACGACTCTCAACTGATTCCTCATATTCACGAGCAAATTGCGTATAGACGTTTTTCCAGCTATCAAAAAAGTCCTCATTGACTTGTTTCAAGCCTAGCACATGGATTGTTAACGCTGACTTAATCGAGGAATGGATTTTCTCTCTTCTTTTAGCTTCCGCACCGGTAAAAATGTAAAGAGCTATAATACCGTTGAGCAATCCCCAAAGTATAAACTGGTTATATTTAATATCGATAGTGGATGGAAATTCTTTAGAATCGATGCCATGCTTCAACACACAGCTGATTACATCAATAGCTTTTCTAGTAGTTGCTACTATATTTTTATATTGTTCTTCGGAGAGACTCAGTTGATCAGCGCGTAACATAAAAGTCATAAGCATTCTGAATAACTCAGGTTCTTTGAGAAAAAAATCCGCATATAAGAATGAAAACTCGAGTAACGAATCAACGGCTGTTTTCCTTTTATTAAACAAAGCAATGGCTTGCTGATAAAATATCTCAACATCATGCAGCAATATTTGAGCGTAAATTTCTTCTTTACTGCTAAAGTATAGATATATCGAACCCTTACCGAGTTCAGAAAGCTTGGCAACTTCATCGACAGTAACATCTTTGAAGCCTTTGGCAAAAAAAAGACTGCGCGCCGATTCAAGGATGAGCATTCTGCGGTTATCTTTTTCTTTTTCTCTCCGCTCCTGAAGCCCCATATCCCGCTCTCCCGTGTTAGACCCAAAAAAGCTTTCCTAAAAAAAGCAGACAAAATGACTCATGGTCGGCATATGACCGGAAGTTCGTTGGATTAGTAAAACAATTACTTAACTGTGTCAAGAGAAATAGAATTTTTCACTAACATTAGCATTTGACGCCTGCTGTAGTTGAAGCGGCCAACTGTCGCTTTATATCCCGGAGGAAACCTTATACCAGTTGTTTACCGTTTGTTAATGCTTGAATAAAAGCGTGAAATTCCAAAAACAATAAAAACAGTTCCCAAAATCAGCATAAAAAAAGCAAAAACAAGTAATGGACTACTGCCATACAGGGGAATGTTGCGAGTATGATTTAATGGATCGTATCTGATTTCCAATTTGTCATTAATCTTCAAGGCGTCCCATTGCTGTTTAGATATGAAGTTAGTGCCATTTATTTTATAAGAATCGGTTGGCACAAACCAGTATTCCACATAATAATTGCCGCCCCCATCTGCGGTCGTCTGAAAATGCTTTTTGGTTATCTTACCAATTGCCCGCCCACTGTATCCCTGTGTACGATTATTGTCTCTATAAGCTCCCCAAGCACCTACCAGAAAAAAACATCCTACGCCCAGACTAATCAAACTCCAAAAGATACTGGAAAAGGAAGTCTTCAATGTCGAGATATCCGTCCTTGTTTTATTTCATATTAATCTGGTGGAAAAACCGTGAAAAACTTCAAACTGACTCGCATATACTTTCCATAAAAAAGGGGCATTTACAATGCCCCTTTTTTGTCAAACAAATTTATGATAATTTCTCAATAGTAATTTATTGTTGCATACCAGTTTAATGCGAGAATGTACCAGTAATAGCCCCTGTGTTATCAATAGTACCTGTTATGACATTGTCAGCACTTGATGTTACGCTGATGTTTAGACCAGCTTGCGTCCCATTATTTACCACTGCAGCACCACAATTTGTTGATTGCTTGTAGCCATTACTTGTCAATCCCGCAGCATCAACAGTCCCGGAAGGATTCTCAGCAAAAAAAGCCTGCGCTGCCGTGTAAGCATTCTTCAAATCGCTTTTTACCTGTGCTGCGTAACCTTTTTGTTTATATGCTGCGAACTGGGGAATGGCGATGGCCGCCAGAATACCGATGATGGCGATAACGATCATGAGTTCGATCAACGTGAAACCTTTCTGTCCTTCTTTTTTACTAAACATCTTTAACATAATATCTTCCTCCTTTGTAGTTACATAGATTTTTATGGTTTTTACCTAAATTTCAAAATTTCCATTCAGTTTTTTATTTACTTCCCGTCACCTCCTTGATCAATAATTATTTTTATTTATCTTCTCTCAGCAATTTTCAATGAATTGAAAGCAATTCGTATGCCATGCAGGCCAGACATGCTCAGATATTTGGATATTACGAATAAGTTTAAGGAAAATTCTGAAACGAAAAATTTTTATAGCAACCTTCCAGATACAAAGTGTTTTCCCTGTCTATAAAAAACAGGTGATTTTCACCGGGCGACCGCCAAAATCCTCTAAAATGCAGCAACAGGAAACGGCAAATATTGCCTACCGGATTTAGCTATTTCACATGACAGTAAAATGTGATAGGGGTTGCTACATAAATTAATGGAGAGTAAAATGTACGAAGTTTCGATAATTAAATCATTTTCAGCGGCTCATATGTTGAAGGCCGTTGGAGGAAAATGCGAAGAATTACACGGCCACAACTTTAAAGTGGAAGCAACGGTGACA
>JARKQF010000192.1 GCA_029973975.1 Paludibacter sp. | reverse complement strand
CATAGATCAATTAAATCCATGGGATTTTAGACAGGATGCTTTCTCTGATTACAAAGCCGGATTTGAAATCCGTACAACCCGGCTTTGCAAAAGGGTTTTATTGTTTCACCATTTCAAAGGAGCTAATGAATACGACGGACTTGTCCGGTCATTAAATTTTGAATACGACATTTCTTCCGGGCAGGATTTTACCTTTCTGAAATCCATTTCCTCATACGGATATATAAAAAAAACGGATGGTTCCTATTCCTATAAAAAATTTCCTCCCATGGAGTTTGAATACCAGAAGCATGAATGGAACAGTGAAATAAAAACTGTTTCACAGGAAGCGTTGATGCATGCTCCTACAGGTATAGAACATGCTCCTTATCAATTTGTAGATTTATACAATGAGGGACTTGCCGGTATTCTTTCAGAACAGGCAAATGGTTGGTATTACAAACATAATCTTGGTATCTGTAACAATGATGGTGAAGCGGAACTCATGTTCGAACAGGCGAAATTAGTTTCTCCCAAACCATCTTTCATGGGATTGGGCGGCCAGCTCCAATTGAACGATCTGGATGCGGATGGAGGTAAGCAATTGGTCAGTTTTGAGGGCGAACCACGAGGCTATTTTGAACTGGACGATGACAATGAATGGCAAGGATTACGTTCGTTTAAAGGGTTACCCAATATTGATTTTGGTGATCCCAATACCCGGATGCTCGACCTGAATGGTGACGGTAAACCCGAAGTAGTAATTTCAGAAGATACTGTTTTTACATGGTATGCATCTGAAGGCAGAGGTGGTTTTACTACTGCACGAAAAACATCCAAACCTTTTGACGAAGAAGAAGGTCCGCATATTGTTTTTGCTGACGCTAAACAAACCATTTACCTCGCCGATATGTCGGGTGATGGAATGACCGATATTCTGAGGATCCGGAATGGTGAAGTCTGCTACTGGCCCAATATAGGATATGGAAAATTCGGAGCCAAAGTAACAATGGACCAATCTCCTGTTTTTGATCATCCTGATGCTTTCAATCCCGACTATGTAAGACTGGCAGATATTGATGGGTCAGGCACTTCGGATATTATTTACCTGGGAAAAAATAAATTCACCTGCTGGAAAAATTTAAGTGGAAACCAGTTTGACATTGCTCCGTTTGAAATCAATCCCTTTCCTGAAATTCATCCGCAGTCCGCAATAACCGTGACCGATTTGTCAGGGAATGGAGTGGCATGCATTGTATGGTCAAGTCCTTTATCAAAAGATGCCAATGCTCCGTTAAGATACGTCGATCTGATGAATAGTAAGAAACCGCATATCATGGTTTCTTATAAAAATAATCTGGGTAAAGAAGTATTATTGGAATATACACCCTCCACAAAATTTTATATGGATGATAAGCTTGCCGGAAAACCCTGGGTAACCAAACTGCATTTTCCGGTGCACTGTATTTCGAAAACCATTATCGAGGATAAAATTTCGGGTTACCGCCTTGAAAGTTCTTACAAATATCATCATGGGTATTATGACCATGGAGAACGGGAATTCCGCGGATTT
>JARKQF010000028.1 GCA_029973975.1 Paludibacter sp. | reverse complement strand
ATACTCCCTGGCTTTCAAGTATTTCGCCATTTCTACCTGCATGGCGTTGTTGATTAGCACTCGCATCAGTTCCGGGATGGCATCCATTCCCTTTTCCACGATCTCTTCTGCCAAGGTATAATCATTTTGGTGAGTCATTTTAATTCTCATTCTACGGTTGAGGTGACCTTAAGGATACTTCTCACTCACCGATTTTGTTAATGTTCAGCATTTTAAAGAAAATATGTTACACCAACATTATCACAGATTTCATTAAATAATAGTGGGAACGGATATATCATTCCCACTATTATTTTTAATTATCCAGTCTTATTCTACCAAATCATATACATCGTGCATTAAATCTGCATTCCGTTTATATAAATCTTTGTATATCTGATGATACTTATCATAAACTTCGTAATTGTCTGGGTTAGGTTCAATTGTTTTTGTGTCTTTCAACCAACCTTTTACATCTTCAGCTGATTTAAATGTGCCGACACCTAATCCAGCAAGGAAGGCATCTCCGTAGGAAGCTCCAAAAGTCACAGCTGGAACCTGTTGTGGAATGTTGCAAATATCACTTGTTGCTTGCAACCATACCGGATTTTTAGTGCCTCCTCCAACAGCCACTACTTCGCTGATTTTGGCATTCAAACCTTTCATAAAGTCAAAGTTATGGCGAATACTATGGCCAATTCCTTCAACTGCTGCTTTAAACAGATGTCCTCTTGTGTGGGATAAGGTCATCCCAAAGAAAACACCTCGAGCTCGCGGATCATTTATAGGAGTGCGTTCCCCACTGAAGTAAGGAAGAACTAAAAGTCCTTCAGATCCAGCTGGAATGCCGATAGCTTCTTTAACAAGTTCACTATAAGCATTTGCTCCTCCTGCTGATTCTGCAGCTATTAAATCTTTACCAGCTTGATCTCGGAACCACCTGGTTAAAGACCCGCTTGTAGCCATTCCGGCGATAGAACAATAAGTACCAGGTAAGATATATGGATTGCACCATAATTGAGTATCAGTAACAGGTTTATCAAGTACCAGAATTATAATGATTGTAGAACCATACATCATCATAACTTGGCCAGGTTGCGTTACACCAACTGAGACTGCCTCTGAAACTGCATCCACCGCGCCAATAATGACAGGTGTACCTTCGGCTAATCCAGTTTCCAATGATGCTTTCTTAGTAATCTTGCCTGCGATATCTGGACACCAACCAAGGTCAGGCAAACGCCCAATCTCGCAAATCTCTTTCGATAATTCATCACTGTACTGGTTTTTCTTTAAATCATACAAAGGCATTGTGAAACCAGCTGTCATATGATCAATAAAGAAATTTCCAGTCAGTTTACCAACCAAAAAGCTTGATGCTGTAATAAATTTATAGGCTTTTTTATAAATTTCTGGTTCATTTTTCTTCAACCAAAGGATTTTTGGTCCGATTGATTGGGCAGAAAGAACCATTCCACTAAAATCGAAGATTCTTTCTTTGCCAATTTTTTCATTTAACTCATTTATCTCAAGGTGGGCTCTTGTGTCAACTCCATACAAAATACCCATTCTCAATGGATTGCAATCTTTATCAACAGGTACTACACAGGCCCCAATTGCGCTAGCACCGACCCCAAGTATTTCATTAGGTTTTATTCCTGTAGCCTCTAATAATTTGTGGGTTAAGGTGCAGAAATCACCCCACCAAACATTTTCTGGGTCGTGCTCTGCCAAGCCCTGCCGTGGGATAATAATTGTATGAGGTACAACCTGCACAGATACAACTTTCCCTTCAGTGTCTGTGATTACACCTTTAGATTCATAGGTGCCAATATCAATTCCCAGCAAGTAACCTTTTTCCATAAAAGCATCTCCTTATATCAAATTTTTCTCATATTGGAATCTCGTTCCAATAAATAAGCCTCTATTTCTTTGATATCTGTTTCAGTCAGCGGAACAACAGTTGTTGTTTCTTCAATTTGCGAAGGGCTTCTTGCCCCCACAATTGCAGAAGTAACTTCTGATCTTCGTAAAACCCATGAAATTGCCAACTGAGATAAACTGCACCTGTTTCGCTTGGCAATAGGACGAAGTTTTTCAATGAAACCAAGGTTAATTATTTTCATAGCCTGGGTATTATGGAAAAAATCAAATTAAATTAGTAAATCAAATTATTATTTTTCCATTCTTGAAAATTAATTGATTATCAAGAAATATTTCTCCTTCAAGTCTTGTGTCCTTCACAATATCCCAATGAATCGAGGAGGAATATGTGCCTCCACATTCTTTATATGGACGTCCCAGAGCAATATGTATGGTGCCTCCAATTTTTTCGTCGATAAGAATATCGGTAGTATAAACATTAATTGAAGAATTCACTCCTATTGCAAATTCACCAATACTTTTAGAACCGGCATCCGTGTCAAGAATTTGTTGTAAATATTCAAGATTTTCACTTGCGTATGCCTCTACGAGTTTTCCATCTTTCCAGGTAAGCTGAATATCTGGAATTAAACGGCCCCCAAAAACACCTGGAATTTCAAAATAAATCGTACCATTGAGTGTTGTTTCATCTGGGGCAGTGAAAATCTCACCATCAGGCATGTTTATTTTTCCATCCCCCACAACCCATTTTCGCCCTTTTATCGAAAATGACAAATCTGTTTTCTTCCCTGTTATTCGAATATGGTTTCCTTTTTCTAGAATTGAAGCGATTCTGCCCCATTCTTGAGAACAAGAATTCCAATCGATAAGACAAGAATCAAAGAACATATCCATCATGGTTTCAATATCTGTATGAGCTTGTTGGGCAAACGAGTCATTAGGAACTCGTACTAAATTCCATCGTGTCTTTTCCCACCGCATTGTTGAAATTTTTCCATTTGCCCTCTGGCTTAGAGCTAACTTTTCCGGTGAAATATTGGCCATTTCAAACAGGTTATGAGCACCTCGCAGTCCTATGTAAACATCTGCCCATTCCATCCCATAAGACTCCAATTCTGGTACCCAGCTTATTTGTTCAATTGATCCATACTCTAACAGATTATGTCGAAGGAGCTCAGAATGAAATTGGACTTGAACAAATCCACCCGCTTTTATAGCATGTTCGTATACAGCCCGAACCAATGGCAAAGTTTCTATTTCATGCATGGCGATTAGTACTTTTTCACCTGGTTGGACTGCTGTTGAATAATTTACTAAAATTTTTCCGAGTTCATTCCACCTTTTGTCCATTCAGCTCCTTATGAATTTTTCTTCGATCTGGGGTAAAAAACTTTGCACTTATGTTACAACCATTCAGTCTTTGTTGTCCTTTTTTTATAATTTGATTATAATTGATTGTGTTATTTTGAAAATCATAATTATTTATTCCAACGCTATTTTAAACAAATATTCAGTTTACTATGGGTAACTTTAATCATTGTCTTCAGAATGGAGGTGGTTATTTATTTGAAAATAACGGGTTACGCAAATTTACTGATGCTTGTTACAACCAAAATAACTGAAATCTAGAATCGAGGGAAAAATGAAGAAGTTAGCTTTTATGTTCCTGTCAGCCATATTAGTGTTTGCGATGATTGCTGGTTGTGCACCTGCAGCAGCTCCTGCCGCTGAAGCTCCTGCCGCTGAAGCTCCTGAAGCTCCTGCCGCTGAAGCCCAACAATACACATTTGCAACTGTTGTTAAACTGATTGGTGTTGGTTGGTTCAATCGAATGGAAGTCGGCGTAAAAGATTTTGGTAACGATTATCCGAATGTAACCACATTCCAGCAAGGTCCTGCTAAAGCTGATGCAGCCCTCCAGGTACAGGTTCTTGAAGACCTGATTGCCCAGAAGGTTGATGCCATCGGTGTAGTTCCTTTTCAGCCAGAAGCAGTTGAACCTGTCTTGAAAAAAGCACGAGAACAGGGTATTGTCGTTATCAGCCATGAAGCATCTAATCAAGAGAATATTGATTACGATATTGAAGCCTTTGACAATGCGGCCTACGGAGTCCACTTCATGGACAAACTCGCTGAACTTATGGGCGGCGAGGGTGAATATGTTGTAATGGTTGGTTCTTTGACTTCCAAGACTCATAATGAGTGGGTGGATGCGGCCATTGCACACCAGAAAGAAAAATACCCAAATATGAAATTGATGGGTGACAAGAACGAATCCTACGATGATGCCCAAAAAGCATACGAAAAAGGAAAAGAACTTCTTAAGAAATATCCGAACCTCAAGGGTTTCCAAGGTTCCTCTGCGAATGATGTTGTTGGTTTCGGTCAGGCAGTTGAAGAAGCTGGCTTAAATGGCAAGGTTTTTGTTGTTGGAACTTCCATCCCCTCGATGGTTGGCACTTTGATCGAATCAGGTGCAGTGCAGATGGCAAGCGCCTGGGATCCTGCCTTAGCAGGTTACGCCATGAATAAACTGGCACTTATGATCAAAGAAGGCAAACAGGATGAAATCAAAGATGGTATGGACCTGGGAGTCAAGGGATATAACAATATTAAGTTAGATGGCAAGGTATTGTATGGAGCTGCTTGGCTCGACTTTACCAAAGAAAATGTCAAAGATTACGACTTCTAATTTAATAATGCTTTAATAAACGCCTAAAAAAGGGGCGGTCGGAAGTAGAATAATTCTCCTTATGACCGCCCTTTTATATAGATTCTTTTCAATGGCTTCGAAAGGTAAAATCTTAATTATTATGAGTGAAGAAATATTAAACGTCAGTCATATAAGCAAAAGTTTTTCAGGCGTTAGCGCATTGAACGATGTAAGCCTCACTATCAAAGCGGGGGAAATTCATTGCCTGATTGGGGAAAATGGTTCTGGAAAATCAACCCTGATCAAGATTATTGCGGGTGTTTATGAACCTGATGAAGGTGAAATTATAATTAATAGCCATCATTACTCCAAATTAACACCGATTGAATCAATACACGAAGGAATTCAGGTTATTTATCAGGATTTTTCTCTTTTCCCGAATTTAACTGTTGCGGAAAATATCGCTCTTAATTATCAGCTGGAAAGAAATAAAAATTGGGTAGATTGGGGAAATGTTCGAAAAATCGCTCAGAATGCCTTGGACAGGATCAATGTCAAATTAAACCTTGATGCTCTAGTTGGTGAAATGCCAGTCGCCGATAAACAATTAATTGCAATTTCACGAGCCCTTCTTCAGGACGCCCGTTTAATTATTATGGATGAACCTACTACTGCCCTTACTCAGAAGGAAGTAAGCTCATTATTTTCGGTTATTAAAGATTTGCAGAAACAAGGAATTTCAATTCTTTTTGTTAGTCATAAATTAAATGAAGTTTTGGATATTTCTGAGCGTACAATGGTTCTCAGAAATGGTCAAATGGTAGTTGATGCTGATGCAAGTGAATTTGACACAAAAAAAATGGTTTACTATATGACTGGACATCATGTTGTTGAGACTGCTTATGTTTATGAAGAAAATACATCAAATGAACCTCCATTGTTAAAAGTAGAAAACCTTACCTCCCGAAATAATTTTTATGATATTTCTTTTGAATTAAAAGCCGGCGAAATTTTAGGTGTAACTGGTTTACTAGGTTCTGGAAGAACCGGTTTGGCACTATCATTATTTGGAGTATTCCCGGCAGATTCTGGAAGTATCTCAATTGATGGAGTTCAAGTTAAGATCAATTCTATCCAAGATGCTATTGATAAAAAGATCGGATATGTTCCAGAAGATCGCCTCACTGAAGGACTTTTCCTTGACCAGGAAATTGGTAAGAATATGGTTGTAAGGATTGTTGATGATTTAAAAGGAGGTCAAAAATTAATTAATCAAAAATCTTTACAGTTACAGATTCAAGATTGGGTCGAGCAATTAAATATCAAGACATCATCATCTCAGTTACCCGTAAAAAGTCTTTCAGGGGGCAACCAACAGCGTGTAGTTTTAGCAAAATGGTTGGCCAGTTGTCCAAGAATCCTTATTCTTAATGGTCCAACAGTTGGTGTAGATATAGGGTCTAAAGCAGAACTGCATGAGGCATTACGGGTTCTTGCAAAAAAAGGAATGGGCTTGTTGATAATGTCGGATGATATACCTGAATTAATGCAGACTTGCAATCGCATTTTACTTATGCGCAAAGGGCGTATAGTCGAAGAGTTTCATCGCGAAATGGTCACTGAAGACGAGTTGACCCACAAACTAGTAGAAGCATAAGAAGGTAATATGTTTAAAAACTTACTTAACAAGACCGAATTTTTGGTAGGGTTGACCCTGGTTGTTATGTCGTTGATCATTGGAATAATTAACCCAGCATTCTTCTCCATTGCCAATCTTTTTGACATTTTACGAAGTGCTACAGTTATTGGAATTTTTGCAATGGGGGTTCTTATTGTAATAATTTCTGGCGGTGTTGATGTTTCTTTCACAGCTATCGGCATTTTTGGATTGTATGTAACTGTCAAACTTTTAAAAGCCTGGCAATTTGAAGGAAGTGTCGTAGTTGCATTAGCAATAGCTGGAGCAATTGGTTTAGTTTTGGGATTGATTAATGGGTTCTTTATTTCGCGATTTAAATTGCCAACACTCATTGTTACACTGGGAACATCTGCCCTTTTTCAAGGCTTTATGCTTTTCTTTATAGGTAGTGATTATATTCGAGATATCCCAGCTGGTATGGCGAAATTCTCAATGGCAAATCTTGTTACAATTACCCAAGTGGATGGTTCCAAATCTAACTTACATGCCGGTGTTTTAATACTAGTTGCCGCAGCAATAATTGTCTTTATTATGCTGAAGTACACTATGCTTGGCCGAGGAATTTATGCCTTGGGTGGTTCACGAGAATCAGCCGAAAGGGCAGGCTTTAATATCCGGAAAATCGAGTTTACTATTTACGGATTTGTCGGATTACTTTCAGGTATAGCAGGTGTAACATTTGGGTCCTTAATGCGACAAGCTAACCCGTTTTCAATTGTTGGCACTGAATTGGATGTGATTGCGGCTGTTGTTCTCGGAGGTGCATCTATTACTGGCGGGCGTGGGTCTGTTGTTGGTGCGCTACTTGGCGTGTTATTGATCACTGTAATGAATAATAGTTTAATTTTATTAGGAATCCCATCAGACTGGCAAAAGGCTGTTGTGGGTATTATTCTTATCATTGGTACTGGACTGCCTGCCATACAAAATAGGCAAGCAGAACGGCGCATGAACGCTACCCTTGCGGAATAAAAAATATTTAGAAAGCTAATTTTCCTATGATCGAAAAAGAAACTAATCCCCAAAATGATGGTACAGCCATTTCGCATAAGGAACCCCTATTTTGGGGCTTTGGTCAAATTAAATTTGATCGTAATTTCCTTCTATTATTAGCTATAACAATTATTATCTTCGTGGTTATGAGTTTTCTCAAACCTAAGGTTTATCCAACATCACAAAACATAAATTCCATGGCCTTCCAACTTTCTGAAGTTGGTATTCTTACAATAGGAATGATGTTTGCTATGTTAATCGGGGGAATAGACCTCTCAGTAAATGCAACGGCAAATCTTGCAGCCATTGTTTCTGGTCTTACCATGATCAAACTCATGCCAGGTGGTCTCACCGAAGGTCCAATGGGGTTGTATATTCTTCTTGCGCTAATCATTGGAATATCAATTGGAGCTTTATGCGGTTTAATAAATGGAATATTAATTGCCTATGTTGGTATTCCCGCCATTCTTGCCACCCTTGGAACTATGACCCTCTTTACAGGCCTAGCAGTGGGCATTACAAAAGGGTCAGCGGTTTATGGTTTTCCAGAACCATTTCTATATCCAGGTAATGGGTTTTTCTTAGGGATACCAATTCCATTTATTATTTTTATACTACTGGCCACTATAGCTTTTATTATTTTGGAACGTACATCTCTTGGATTTCGTATTTATATGCTAGGTACAAATCCAAAGGCATCCAAATTCTCCGGGGTTAATAATAGAAGTGTAATCATTAAGACGCATATTATCACTGGAATTATGTCCGCAGTGGCTGGTCTTGTGATTTTATCTCGTACAAATTCAGCTAATGCAGATTACGGACGTTCCTATGTCCTGGTTACAATCCTTACAGCCGTTTTAGGTGGTGTAGCGGTTAGTGGCGGTTTTGGTAGGATTTGGAGTGTAGTTCTTGCAATATTTTCTCTTCAACAACTTTCTACCGGGTTTAATATGTTGCTTTTTCAATTCAAGGGCAGCAATTTTTTCCGTGATTTTGCATGGGGAATTTTATTGCTTCTCGTTATGGTGATCAATTACTACCAAAGTAAAGGCAAACAAAAGTTTTCATTTAGAAAGAAACCACCCTTAACCTAATCATGCGGAGTAGCAAATCAATGAGTACAGGATATTTGCTGGGTATTGATATTGGCACATACGAATCAAAAGGTGTAATAACGAACCTTGAAGGGGAAGTCATTTCTCTGCAAACTTGCGCCCATGATATGAATATTCCTCATGTTGGTTGGGCTGAACATGATGCAGAAAAAGTGTGGTGGGATGATTTTGTTACCTTATCCAATAATTTATTGTCTTCTTCGGGTATAAAATCGGATGAAATTTTGGCGGTAGGAATAAGTGCGATAGCTCCTGACCTGCTGCCTGTTGATAAGGATTGCAACCCATTGCGGCCAGGTGGTATTCTTTATGGAGTGGATACTCGTGCTGCTCAAGAAATTGACGAACTAAATGAAGTTATAGGCGCTGAAAACATTTTCGATAAAACCGGAAATATGCTTTCTTCCCAGGCTATCGGGCCAAAGCTTTTATGGTTAAAAAAGAATGAACCAGATGTTTATAAAAGTGCCTACAAATTTCTTACAGCTTCCTCATTTATTATTGCGCGTTTAACAGGAAATTTTGTAATCGACCATTTGACAGCATCTTTTTGGGTTCCGCTTTATGACATAAAAAACAAATCTTGGAATGTGGATTTTTGTAAGGGAATTGTTGAGCCTGAACGTCTGGCAGAAATTCTTTGGACAACGGATGTCGCAGGAAAAATATCCAAAAATGCAGCAAGTTTAACTGGTCTATTAGAAGGTACTCCTGTAATTGCAGGTACTGCAGATGCAGCTGCTGAGGCTGTCAGTGTTGGAGTTGTAAATCCTGGCCAGATGATGGTTATGTACGGTTCAACAATTTTTATGTATGCCGTCACAGAACACCAGGTAACAGACAAACGTCTTTGGGCTTGTCAGTTTGTTTTCCCCGGCTCATCAGCTTTAGGTATGGGGATGTCTACCAGCGGTTCATTAACAAGATGGTTTAGAGATCAATTGGCTCCAGATTTAATTGCAATAGAAAAATCAGGCGGTGAAAATGCATACGCCGCCTTAATTCGTATATCCGAAAATATTCCTGCCGGTTCAGAAGGATTGATAGTTTTACCGTATTTTAGTGGTGAAAGAACTCCTATAAATGATCCACGTGCAAAAGGAGTCTTTTTTGGACTTACACTAGCTCATACACGCGGTCACATGTTTAAAGCAATTTTAGAAAGTATGGGTTATGGAGTTCGTAACCATTTTGATGTGATGAACGAGTTGGATTCTTATCCGAAAGAAATAATTGCTGTAGGTGGAGGCACCAAGAATAATGTTTGGATGCAAGCAATCAGCGATATATGCAAAGTTCCACAGAAAATTCCTTCACTTACAGTTGGAGCATCTTATGGCGATGCATTTCTAGCCGGTTTAGGGATTGGAATTTTTAATTCATACACCGATATCAACTCTTGGATAAATTATATGAGTATTATTCAACCTAATCCAAATAATTCAGCAATTTATGATGGATTTTACGACCAATATCTTAAATTGTATCAGTCAACAAAACTAATTATGCATACTATTTACAATTTTGATTCCTACCCTTAGTATAACTTATATCGCTTTTCAATGAATCAAAAACCGTAAGTCTAATTTTCTGGGCTTACGGTTTTTACAATTTTCAGTTTTTCATTTACCCAGTGGAATTATTTTTGGTAAAGGATCATGAAAACCTTTAGATACACCGTCAATTTTTGTTTTCACTGTGGCGGCTTTCAACAGTCTGGTTCTATGACATGGGTTGAAATCCGATGATCAGGGTTTTGCCCATCTCTCTATCTCTGAATTCAGCCTTTCGACTAACAACATGGTTATTTAGCTTGTTCGGCAAACACTTGTTGAATAAGATTGAACCATACCAACCAAACGAAAAAGACTACTTCGATTAGTTGTCGAAGTAGTCTTTTTCGAGGCAGTTCCATTTTGGCCTTCCAGCCTACTTTGGCTTTCCTCCCCTTTCTGCGTGTCAAGAAAGGAAGCTGCAACAGGCTTCAGCAATACCAATTCCTTTGCCACTTACCGTCAGGAATTGGCAGAATGATAGGGATAATGGTCATTTGGATTAACCAGAGGCGACGATGAGATGGTGAAATCACCCCTGTGGTGAAACTCGTGAGATAATTAAAAGACGCTTTGATAAGCGCCTGATTTTGAGGGGCGACGATGGGATTTGAACCCATGATCAGGGTTTTGCAGACCAATAACGGCGGATAAGTGACATCTTATCCGCTAAATGACACTTATCCACCATGATATAGCTCTTTTCTTTGTTTATTTGACTGTTTAGTGGACTGAATCTACGGTGTATTTCAACCAACTCTCTTTTACTCCATCTTCATATGTCAAGTTCCCAAAAACTGTACCAATGATAAGTAGACACTTTCAGGCTTCAGTAGCCAACGCATACTCATAGGGTGTTAAATTACCCAGGGCTTGATGTGGTCGCTGGTTGTTGTACATCATCATCCATTCTTCTGTCAGTTCTTGTGCCTCCTCCAGGTTCTGCAGCAAATAAGCATCTAACACATCTTCACGGTAGGTACGGTTCATGCGCTCCACATAACCATTTTGAGCCGGTTTCCCAGGCTGAATGAATATCCAGCGTATCCCATGTTGCTGTGCCCATTGGGCGGTGTGCCTGGCAATGAATTCTGGCCCATTGTCACTGCGGATTTGTTTTGGATAGCCTCTCCCTTCTGCCACCCGATCTAATAAGTTTGTCATCTGTTCTGCCGGGAAAGAATGTCTGACCTCGATCCACAACACTTCCCGGTTGTAATCATCCATGATATTCATGGTGCGGATTGGTTTTCCATTCATCAAGCTATCACTCATGAAGTCGATTGACCAGCTCTCATTGGCTTGTTTTGGCTGAGACAAACGGACTTTCTCCCGTCCTGACAGCCGTTTCCTCGGTTTGATCCGGATATTCAGCTTCATTTCGCAATAAACCCGGTAGATGCGTTTGTGATTCCAGCCATTTTCCTGCTTTTGGAGTACAGCATTCATCTTTTTGAAACCCCAGCGCGGATGTTCTTGTGCCAGCTTGCGTAATGCAGCCTCGATTTCAACATCTTCATTCGCCTGGCTTTTATACCGGTAACTCTGGCGGGGTAGCTCAACCGTTTCACAGGCTTTGCGTTCGCTCATCTGGTATCGCTCCATCAAATATCCTACCCACGCCCGCATTTCTGCCACCGTTATAGTTTTTTTTCGATGATTTCTTTCAGCGCTTCATGTTTCAAACTCAAGTCGGCGTACATCCGTTTCAATTGCGCGTTCTCTGCTTCCAGCGCTTTCAATCGCTTCAGTTCTGCTTCTTCCATTCCTCCGTATTTTGTTTTCCATTTGTAATAGCAACTCCGACTGATGCCATGTGTTCGGCAACTTTCATCGACGGATATTCCCGTTTCCGCTTCTTTCAGGATTGCCACGATTTGGCTCTCGCTATATTGTGACCTTTTCATTGTAGACCTTCTCCTGCTTCTATTATCTCTGTTGTGTCTACTTTTCAGTGGTCTAATTTTAGGGGATCCTTACC
>JARKQF010000357.1 GCA_029973975.1 Paludibacter sp. | reverse complement strand
TCCGGTTAGATGATCCCATGCTGGGGCAACTGAAAATCACCGGAAAACTAAAACTAAAAGAAGAAAAAGACAATTTATTGCAGGTAATTGCATCGGCAGCATCGCTTGATTTGATAAAAATTAATGACAACTATTATGTATTGAAATAAAAAAGCCGGGTGATGCGGCAACATTCCCCGACTTCAATGTAATAATAAGTCTAATGTATTATTAAAACTGTTCGAACTTATGAAAAAATTACGAAAAGATCGCCTTTTTGTAGGGCGAAGGTGTAAACTAATGCTGACAAAAATGAAACTGACCTTCTTGTTTTCACTCTTGTTGGTTTTTTCTGGTTGGGCAACCAACAGTTTCTCGCAGGCAACCAAACTAAACCTGAAACTCAAAGATGTTCCGGTTCAAAAAGTATTGCTGGAAATAGAAGAACAAACCGATTTTTACTTCCTGTACAAAGATGAAATCTTTAAACCAGGGCAACGGGTAACCATTCAGTCAGACAATGAATCGCTCGATGCTATTCTCGATCAGTTTGCCGAACAGGCATCGATCAGCTACCAGATTTCTGATCGGCAGATTATTTTGAAAGAACGTGCCGATGAGCTTCAGGCTATGTTGGCTCAACAACAACGGTCGATAAGTGGTATAGTAACTTCCAAGACTGGCGAACCGATTCCGGGAGTAGCTGTGTTGGTAAAAGGTACAACTATCGGAACCACTACCAACAATGACGGCAGATTTCAGCTGGTCTTGCCAGCTGATGCCCAGTCGTTGGTTTTTTCGTTTGTAGGGATGAATACCCAGGAAGTTCCGGTGGCCGGAAAGAGCGCTTTTAGCGTAATAATGGAAGAAACATCGATCGGGGTTGAAGAAGTTGTGGTGACAGCTTTGGGAATTGAAAAGAGCAAGAAAAGCTTAGCCTATTCTACACAACAGGTTGACATGAGTAGTTTAACTACGATTAAGGACGTCAGTCTTGGAAATGCACTCGCCGGTAAGATTGCCGGAGTGAACATCACTGCTTCTACCGGAGCAAGCGGGGTGGGTGGCGATCCGCGTATTATCATTCGTGGTGATCGAACGATTAATGGGATTGCTCAGCCTCTTGTGGTTGTTGACGGTATTCAAATGGGCACCTCTGGCGGAGTACTATCCGGAATTAATCCAGACGATGTACAAAGCATGAATGTGTTAAAAGGGCCTGCCGCTTCTGCATTGTATGGATCGAGTGCGCAAAATGGAGTAATCGTGATTACTACCAAAAAAGGGAAAATGGGTGAACCCCGAATTGAGATAAACTCCTCTTCAATATTTGATATTCCTTATTTATATCCTGAATTTCAGAATGAATACTCTCAAGGAACAGGAGGAGTATTTAATGCCCAAGAATATGTGAAAAGCTGGGGGGAAAAAATGACAGGGCAAACCGTTGTTGATTGGACTGGTAAAGAAACCAAACTGACTCCTCAACCCAACAATGTGAAAGATTATTTCAAGACGGGTCAAAATTTTACAAATAGTTTTTCCTACAGTTCGGGAACTGAAAAATCAACCGCCTACTTTTCTTATAGCAACACTGTTGCTCAAGGTCTCTTGCAAGAGAACAAGCTGACACGCCATAATTTCAATCTTCGACTTACCACCGAGTTGATCCGCAAGCTGAACATGGATTTTAAAATTACCTATTTTAATCAATACTTAAAAGACAAGCCAGTGACCGGCGACGACCTTTTTAGCCCGATGTTTCAATTGTTGAAAATGCCCCGAAGCATTCGAACAGAAGACATCAAGGCGGCGTCATACTATGATCAGTGGTTTTCAAAAAAACAATTGACCTGGGCCCCCGGTGCAACTGAAGTGATAAACCCATACTGGGCGGAAGAAGGCTATGAAAATCCATCAACTTCAAACAGAATTAATACTTATCTGAATTTGCGGTACGACTTTAACAGCTGGCTCTATTTACAAGTCAGGGGAGGGATGAATATTTCCAACTCGGACGAGGAAAAGAAAACCTACTGGGATACACAGTACATCAACTCAGGACAGGGCAATTATTACACCCGGTTCAGCAAATCACAAAATCTGAACAGCGACATTTTGTTGGTCTTCAATAAAGAACTCGTTAAAGATTTGAGGCTGGGCCTGAATCTGGGAGCTGAAATAATCGACTCGCGGGGAAGGAGCATGGAATCAAACACCAATGGGTTAACTGCTGAAAATAAATTCGCACTCAGTTACGCTAAAAGTATTGTCAGCAGTGATTCGGAATCACGTATTCAGCGCCAATCAGTGTATGGCATGGGACAACTTAGTTTTCGGGATTACCTGTTTCTGGATGTAACGGCACGAAACGACTGGAGTTCAACTTTACCCGCTCCACACGATTATTTTTATCCCTCAGTTGGTTTAACGGCCATTGCATCTGAAATCGTGAAATTGCCCGATTTTATTTCGTTTGCTAAGTTGCGTGTCTCGTATGCTGAAGTAGGTAATGGAGCGGGATTTGCTCAAATCTATAATACATATTCCGCTGCAGCAACGGGGCCTGTCGGAACTTTTTATCCATCGAGCACCCGAAACCCGGTTGACCTCATTCCTGAAAAAACTAAATCGTGGGAGGCTGGTGCCGAGCTGAGGTTTCTGGACAACCGCATCGGCATTGATTTTACCTGGTATAAATCGAACACACTTAACCAATTAGTAATGGTGACTACCCCTGCAACATCGGGATACAGCCGAAGCTGGATCAATTGCGGAAACATTCAGAATAAAGGAGTTGAATTGATGATTTCGGGTGCTCTGGTTAAAAAAATGAATTTCGACTGGAATATTGATCTGAATTTCTCAAAGAATAACAATGAAGTAATTGAACTGACCGATATATTAAGTGCCTATGAAATCAATTCTCCCAATCTTTCGTTAGGACAAACCTGGGCTATTGTTGGTCGTCCGTTTGGCGAAATATATACTTATGGATATATGAAAAACGAAGCTGGACAGGTGATTATTGATGCTAATGGGCTTCCTAAAATTGATTATTCCAATAATCCAACGCCAAATACTTATCTGGGTAATTTTAATTACGACTGGCAAAGCGGGATGACCAACAGCATCCGGTATAAAAAATGGTATCTCTCTTGCCTGATTGATCTGAATTACGGTGGCGTTCGCCAATCAGCAACTGAGGCAATGATGCTTGAATCGGGTACCAGCAAGGCTTCGTTGGAAGGACGTGAAAACGGCATACTGATTGAAGGAGTGAAAGCCGACGGAACTCCCAATGACATTCGTATCAGTGCTCAAACCTATGCTTCTCTTATTGGTGGTCGAATCAGTAACGGAGCCGGAGAGCCTTTTAACCATGAAGCTACCAATTCACGTTTACGTGAACTTTCCATTGGTTACAGCATCCCAATAAAAAGCAATATGATTAAAGCATTGAAAATTTCAGCTGTAGGGCGTAATTTATTCTACATCTACAATGGATGTTCCTGGTTTGATCCTGATGTTACCTACGATGTTGACAGAAACGGACAGGGAGCAGAAAGTGCTTTTTTACCAGGATCCCGCACCCTGGGGATTAATATCAAACTGACGTTGTAATGAATAATTTTTTAATTTTTAAGATTATGAAAATGAATAGATATATCAAAACTTATTCGTTTGGGATGATATTCTGCCTGGCAGTTGGAATGTTTTTTACACCCTCCTGTACGGATGACTTTACAGAATACAATACGAATAAATCAGAAATGATGGCTGTTGGCCCAAAGCAATTAGCCGGACTATTTTCCCGTGCTCAAATACAATCATGCAGCTGGTTGTCAACCGATAATTACAGTCGTATGTCGAGTAC
>JARKQF010000355.1 GCA_029973975.1 Paludibacter sp. | reverse complement strand
GGCTTCTGGATCAGGATTACGACGAATCCTGCGAAAAAGCGAGCCGTCCACTGGAATCGTTTAGCGATGATGACCTGGCATATCTGATTCACGTTCGGCTGCGAACTTTGCAAGGGCCAGCATCGAAGAAAATTGAGCCCTTGGAAATAAATGAATTAAAACAGCGCTTGAAAGAACTCAATCAGAAATATACTGATCTAGAGCAAGAGCTCATTGCCACACAGGGATCGAAAAAGAACATACAGGCAGAGAAGGCAGCACTGGAAGCCCACTTAGCTGCCCTTCGGCAGATTCAGAAAGATGAGGTTGCCCAGGACATTCAATCCCCAAAATCGGGTACTGAAGAATCGAGGGACATTACGCCTGTTCCAGCTTGGGTAAAAACTTGGAAGTCGTCCAAGAACTTTGAAAAAACATCGGCGACAATTCTTGTGATGGGTGAAATGGGGATTGGTTTACGACCATCCATCATAAAGCAGGTGGCAAATCGCCTTTCCTTATCAGCTGCAAACAAAAACCTGGATGAAGCCTTGAATTGGTTAATGTCACCTGAAGGAAATGAATTCCCAATCTTGGTTGAACAGATAAGTGGTGTTGTTGAGCAAGGATCAAGTTCTGGTGGAAATCAGCCTGCGGTGCTGCATTTGACTCGCGATGGTCAAGTTGCATACCAGGTATTAACTGGAAAAATTCCTAATGACAATGAATTTGATACCCTAATAAGACACCATTCTTCTCCGGAACATACCATTCTGAATATTCAGGCCGGGGAAATCCTGGTAGATGAAGGTTACAAAATCCGAGGACGGGCACAAGCTATTAATTTATCCAATGGTGAAACTTATATCCCAGATATTGTTGCTGTGGATTCCAAAACAGGCGAGGTAATATTCGTCGAAGTAGAGCGAGATGTGAGTAAGGATCAAATTTCCAGAAAAACGAAGTGGATGAAGTTTTATGAAGCTTCAAATGGGAACTTGTATGTATTTTGCGATAACCTGAATTGCCAGAGAGCCATTCAGGGAGAAATTAATATTGCTTTAAGTGGTTTAAATTTCAACTCTTTCCTGACGAATCTCCACGGATTACGAAATGGGAAGCGAGCAGGAAAGGACGGAAGCATCTGGTTTTCTCAAAGAAGAGGAAATGAAAAATAGAACGGTGTGCGCTCCGTTCTATCTGCATCGTTCCTCTAGAGTCTTAAGGGGGAAGAGTGTGCTGAATGGATATTTAGACCAAATAGGAACGCCAATCATCCGGAAAACCGTAATCTCTCAAATGAAAGAATGATCCCGTTTTTTCCCTATCACCAATCTCCTGGATGAATTCATTCCAAGGGGCTTTTTCAGAAAGCCGGCGCATGACTAAAAAAGTTGCAAAAAGCCTATTGTTTTTTGAAGAGTCCCATCCAAACTCTGTAGCCATTTTTGGACGCAAGGGATACTCACGGCGATAAAGATACCCATAATGGGCACAGATATTTCGGAGAACGCTCAACACGTGCAACCATTGGCCTAGAAAAAAATCATTTACATGATAACTATTTCTAGCTATAGTCTTTTTATCCTTTTCTTGAAGATTGCCATAATATTTTGAAAGGGTATTGAACGATAAAAACTCAATCACTACCCATATTGGAAAGTAACCGCCATAATTTGTTTTATGGTGTTTTATTACAGGATCTTTGGAATTGCGAGATATTTCGTTTGTAAAATTATCCAGAATGATCTTGTAAATCGCCTCATCTTTGCAAATTACATTTTGATAAAATGCATCTGATCCATATGTAATTCCCAAGTAATGTGAAATCTGAGTTCGTGTATTAATCTCTATCGGCTCCAAGATAGTTAATAATCTATTCCTAAGCCAACTATCATTATTATAAATAGCCATAACCTGTGAAAATCGCGTTCCGTCACGAAAATGATCCGGTGAATTCATCAGCTTATGGAAGTATATGTTCAGTCGATAATAGTGATTGGATGAGAGGAAAGTTGAGGCAGTTGAATCGCTGTCGATTATCATTCCCCTCTTACGTAATAGATCAATTTGGTTTTGAATTGTTAAAGCTGGTTTAAGCGACATGACAGTTATCTACCTGGAAAAAAATGACCCACCTCGGTGCGCATGCAAAGCAGAGGCGTGGTGGGTACTGTTGACAATATTATAC
>JARKQF010000298.1 GCA_029973975.1 Paludibacter sp. | reverse complement strand
ACCAATTCAATGGGCATTCCTCCATCGTTTATAATGGCAACTTCATATCCTTCAATGGGCTCGTAAGGACCTAAAAGGGTTTCCTGACCTTGAATTGCTGTCATTAGATTTTCGACCTTGAAAGCAATGTGCGGATTATTTTTGATTAATGGATGTAAAGGACTGTCTTCCTCAAATCTGTGAAACTGAATTCTGAACTTTTCCATTCAATCTGCACAAAATTCTTAAATTGAAATTGGGCTAATGCCGTTTCAAATTTTCGTTTTCCGATGTAGCACATCGGGCAGACTAAATCACTCCAAATTTCTATTTTCATTTTGCTTTCCGTTGTATTTTTTGATTGAATTATTTTCTGCTACTTATTCGTATTGACTTGACTACTTATGGACTGTCCGCAAGAAGTCAGGCATATCATTACCAACGAAATCAGGGAAATGGATTTTAATTTCATAATGCTTTTTATCAGTTGCTTATTGCGGGCGCTTTGCGCAGCCATTTTTTATCGTCCATTTGTTGCAGTAAAAAATCGGCTAAATCCGCCCGTGTTAGCCAAAGCACTTTTATGGTTCCGTCGCCCGTGTACCCCGCGTTAATTTTTCCGCTTGCGGGCTTGTTGCTCAACGTCGGAATCCGCACAAGCGTCCAATCCAAATTACTTTTCGAAATATGCTTTCCTATTAAAACAACATTGTCATAGCTGTGCCTGAAAAACAGTTTTACCATAGATACCCCCAATGAAAAACCGAGCTGGAATTTATCGTTGCCATCTTTGAAACTCGTTGTAGTGATTGCTATCAGGCGTTTAACGCCCTTGTTTTTCATTGCCTCGGTAATGTTTTTCACTCCGTCTGCAAGGGCAAGGTCTTTCGTTTCCCGCGTCGGACCTAAGGTGCTGATTACAACGTCAGCGTTGTTTATTACTTCTTCCAATTTATCAAGTTCCGTCAGTTCGCCTTCTACAATTTTAAGCTTACTGTGTTGAATGGAAATTTTAGACGGCGTTCTTACATAAGCAGTAACTGTATATCCGCTTTCCAACGCTTTTTTAATGAGCAAAAGCCCTGTTACTCCTGTTCCGCCAAAGACTGTGATGTTCATTTTTGTATTAAATCTTGAAAATAAGTTGCCATTACCTATTGGGGATGAGAGCAGCTTTACGGACGAACTTAGTCTCTAAGCGAAAAGATGATTTTTATAATCAGCATGAGATATCCGGTGGCTGGCTGGTAGTAACTCATTCCGCCACTATTACCAAGCGACAGCAACTGGAGAAAATATCCAAACAATTAAATCTCGGGTTAAAAATTGATATAATTGAATGAGAAATATTTTGTGATAATATTGATTTATTAGTTGAGAATATGTGTTTATAAATATGAAATATTGACTTTTTAGTTGTTTATTTGAATGTTTTACCTTATCTTTGCGTTACCATAATGACAATCAAACAAGACATTGAAAAGTTCTTGGACGAAATCAGGACCAAAGAAGCTTGCGGTTTGATAACCTTTATGTTCCTGAACCAGCGGGAAAAGAATGCGCAAGCATTGCTTGATTTGGATATACCTCCGGATAAGCGGAAGGAAGTAATTTTACAATTGAAGGCTGAAGATTTCTACAGAATAGAAGAAGGAGTCTATCAGGAGCAATACGAAATGGTGGCTTTCGGGAAAATGGTAAAAGGTATTGAAGTGTATATAAAGATATCTGTCACGAAAAGAAACGTAATATGTATCTCATTTCATAAAGCGGAGCATCCCATCATCTATCCTTTTAAAGATTAAAGTTGAATAACAATGTTAAGTCCGTTTACAGAGAAAGAAATGTTCGTTCGGAAGGAATGGCGTGATATGACATTCCGGAAAGAAACGTTCAAGGTATGTTTTCATACATGGAAGTGTGAAGATACGGGTGAAGAGTTCGAGGATGAACATTTCGCGCAATTGAATTACAATCAGGTCATCAATCAATATAGGGAGAAATATAATATTCCCTATCCCGATGAGATAAAATCCATACGGGAAAAATATGATCTATCGGCAATAAAAATGTCGCATGTTTTGGGATTCGGAGACAACACATACCGGCAATATGAAGCGGGAGAGGTGCCTACCCAAGCCAATGCCCGATTGATTCAAATGGCTGCCGACCCGGGAAAATTTCTCGATATGATTGATCTTTCTCACGCATTGGAAGGTAGTGCTCTGGAAAAAGCAAGACGTAATGCGGAAAGATTGATTGATAAGGCTGATAAGGAAGAAACAGTAGTCAGAAACTATCTTTTCGACGGTAAACGGCGAAGTAGGTTCACCGGATTTGGCAGACCGAATTTTGAGAAATTTGTGGAAATGATTATATATTTCTGCACCCATCAACGACCGTGGAAAACGAAATTGAACAAGTTATTGTTTTATGCGGATTTTACCTTTTTCAAAGAATATGGTGTATCCATAAGTGGAGCGGAGTATTACGCGATTGATATGGGGCCTGTTCCGGATAATTTTAATAGTATTTTCGAACATCTGGCAAAAATGGAACTGTTGAAAGTGCATAACAAGACATTCCCGGATGGGGGAGTGGGGGAAAAGTATCTTCCTGCAAGAGAATTCAATGATAATTTGTTCCAACAGCAGGAACTGGAAATGCTGCAAAGTATTAATGACAAATTCAAAGATCTCTCTACCCAGGAAATGGTTGATTTAAGCCACAAAGAGACTGCTTGGCAGCAGAATGCGGATAATCCGCATCAACCAATTGACTATTTGTATGCATTTGAGTTAAAGAATTAGTATTGCCATGGATTTGTCCTTTCTTGGAAATAAAGATTTGCTGAAATTACCTAAAACAGCCTTTTTGAGCAGCAGGAAAATTTCCCCGACTGCCGTACTGAAATGCTACGATTGGGCCACGCAGGAACGGGACAAAGGTACATGTATTATTAGCGGGTTCCATTCTCCTTTGGAGAAAGATGTCTTAACCTTTCTACTTAAAGGAAAGCAACCCATCATACTGGTTATGGGGAGGGCGCTTTACAAACAAATCCCCGATCTTTTGCAAAATCCTTTAAAAGAGAATCGACTTCTGCTTATCTCTCCTGTTTCGCAGACAATAAAACGTCAATCCCAACAGAATTGTTTTACCCGAAATAATTATATCATTGAGATGGCAGATAAAGTGGTCTTTGGGTCGTTAGACGAAAAAGGAAGCCTATACCGCTTGTATCTCGATGCCAAAGCCAATGGTAAGCACGTAGAGATAATAAGTTAGATACGTTGTTTAGTTCTATTTCAAAGATTTATAGTTTTAAATTTGGATTTGTGAGATATTAATCTTTATTTTATACCGGATATCCTTGGGGCTAAAATAAAGATAATGGTATGACTACATTGATAATAAAGATAGACGAAGAAACTCCAGAAGTGAAAAAGACACTGGATTATCTAAATTCGCTTGCAGGAGTTAGTATAACTGCTCATAAGAGAGAAAATACAAAAAGAGAAAGTGCTTGGGATAAGGCTATTGCTGAAGGGGCAATTACTGTCGATGAATTTGTAGGTGAAGTAAAACGGCAACTTAAGGCACATTACGATAATGCGTGACGTCATTGTATCTGATACAGTTGTGAATAAGATATCAGAACTGCGAGATTATCTTGCTGAATAAAATATTACCTCTTCACGAACGTTCTTACTATGCCCTTTTCCGGTGCAAGCATGGTGACCTTGAATCCCTTATTTTGCAGTAGGTTGATAAGCGGAACCTCTCTATCTCTGCTCATACGATAACAAACGTTGGTCGCCTTCCAGCTTTCGCATGGTGGTGATATCCTGTGTCACCTCCACTACACCGAGGTATTCACCTTCTTTCCCGCGGACGGCGGAATATTCGATGTAAATAAAGCGTCCCTGGAAGCTCGACATCCAAAAAACTGCCTTGTTCTCTTTCCCGCTTCTGAAATCGGTGAGTATCTGCTCCACTATATGTACACTGCCGGGCGGGTGGCACATCCGTACATCGCGGCCAATGATGGACCGGTTGCGTTCGAAAACGCGGTTGGGACTGTGCGAGAAGAAACGTACCTTGTCGTTCTTATCTACAAAGGTGATGTCGATAGGTAAGTGCAGGAACAGAGCCTCTAACTCGTCCAGATTAAATGCGCCTGAAGAGAGACGGATGGCATCGGCTGTCACATATTCCTGTTTTTCCACCTTCACACCGCCCGGCGCCCATTCATCCTCCGGATCGATCAGGCAATAACCAAATTCCGGCGTCTCCTGATAGATTTTGTACCATTCATCTTCTGTAAGCGTATCCATCGACATTGGCAGGAGGATCTCCTCTTCCTTCATGATCATCCCGGCAATCATTTCTACCGTATGGTCAAGCACCAACTGTACGATCGATTTTAATTCTTCCGCCCCGGAAATGGGTGATGCGAGTGCTTCGTGCGAATTTTTCAGCAGTTCACGCGTCTCATCATGCTTGCCCCACATCACTTTGGGAGGGCCGGTAATCAGATGTTTTTCCAAGAACGGGAAAAGCTGGTATTCCTTCCGTTTGTAGTGCTTGTCAATGTCGGAGAAGTTGTTGAAGATAGTACGCAGTTGGAGCACATATCCGGGCACTTCCGCATCGTAGATATTCGCAATCTTTTTCTTTACCTCCTCGTAGGCTTTGATCTGTTGACGGATAGCAATATTCTCTTTCTTGAAAGTATCTACCGGATGTCCGGGAGGTATCTGTTTTGCCCCTTGCAGGTCGATACTTCCGTCGAGTACGGCCGTATGCAGGTCACAGAAGTCCAGGATCTCTTCTTCGGTAAGTGCATTGCTGTTGATCAGCTCCTGTTCTACCTCTACCACTTCGTGATAAGGAATGCTTTTCAGGACTTCGATCAACCTCTGGCGCAATATTTCGGGATTGTCTCCTTCATGCAGCCTG
>JARKQF010000297.1 GCA_029973975.1 Paludibacter sp. | reverse complement strand
TAAGCCTCGATTTATTATACTATTTCAATAATGGATTTTTAGTCGTGTTTTATTTGGGACTATTTGCCTCGATGAGAAAAGTTGATTTCTCCGGTATGTTGATTGCGTTGGTTCTCGGATTTATAGGCATCGCCATTTACTATGTGTCATCAATTGGATTTGAAATGCTGGCTGTCAGTAAACAGTATTTTCAAACTGATTCAATCGAATTAAAACAGCAATTGATTGCTATCGGACATGGCTTGATTTTGAGATATAAGGGGACTGCTTTTGATGTTTATTATGTTTTTAATGCCATTGCCCTGATATTAATTGCCAAAACGATGTTTAAATCCGTTGAATTCGGGAAAGCAGCAGCTGTATGGGGATTGATAGCCGGGATATTTATGATTATACCTTCGACTGCCGGGACAATAGGTTTGATTTTTTCATTGATCTCATTGATTCCCTGGATTGTATTTTCAGTCATCGTGGGTCGAAAGATGTTGATCATGGCAAAATAATATGAGTAAGAGTTTTAAAAATAACACAATAATTCACCGGCATTCTTAGATTAAAGTGATGGAAACACAAATTAAAGAAAACATGGACAATCCCGTGCAACTTGAGAAGTTGTACAGATCCGATAAGAAAAGCTTTGAAAAAGCATTTTTCGAAATCTACCCTGAAATAGCACATCATCAAATAGCTGACTTTTGGAAGGCCAGATTGGAACCTGATCCACTATCAAAATCAGATGTCCGGAGAACCGATATTTATTTTCTGGTTGTTACCTGCCTGATAACCGGATTCTTGGTTAAACTTCCGCAGGTATTTGATTTTAATCCGGTTGATAATCTTTTTTATGAAAAGAACGTTGGACTGATTGTGTTAGCCGGCTTGTCGGTGTTTTCTTTTCTCACAGCGAATCAACTAAAAATCAAAAATCTGATAATTTCAGTTGTGATCTTTATTTTGTCAGCTGTTTACATTAATCTATTACCAACAGGGGGTGAGCATAATTCTGTCGTGTTAGCTTATTTGCATCTGCCTTTATTTCTGTGGTGCCTGTACGGATTGATATACATCAACTTTAATACGAAAGATAAGTTGAAACGAATGGAATATGTCAGGTATAATGGTGATATGGCTATTCTCATTGCTATAATACTGATTGCCGGAGGAATTCTAACCGCTCTTACGCTTGGACTGTTTTCTGCTATTGATTTGAAAATAGAGCGTTTTTATTTCGATTATATCGTAATACCCGGATTGGTCGTTTCGCCGGTTGTGGCGACTTATATTGTTAAAAACTTCCCATCGATAACAAGCAAAATTGCTCCGGTTATAGCCGGTATTTTTAGTCCGCTGGTGCTGATTACCCTGACTGCCTTTTTGATAAGTGTTTTCGTTACAGGCAAAGATCCGTATAACGACCGGGATTTTCTGCTGATTTTCAACCTGATGCTTTTTGGGGTAATGGCAGTTGTGGTGTTCTCTGTTTCCGGATTGTCAGTCAACAGGAAGTATAGCCTGAAGGTATTAATACTCTTTGCTTTGTCCATTGTTACTTTAGTAGTCGATCTGATTGCTTTATCTGCCATATTATACCGCTTAGGTGAATTTGGCTTTACACCTAACAGGACGGCGGTTTTAGGATCTAATCTTTTAATTTTCGGAAATTTGGCTCTGATCACGATTGATTTGTTTAAAGTTGCGTTTAAAGGGAAAGAACTTAAAACAGTTGAACAGACAATCGCCGGTTACTTCCCGGTGTATATGGTTTGGGTAATTTTCGTAACAGTTGGGCTTCCGTTGATTTTTGGGGTGAAATAATAAAGGGTATATATATAAGAGAGAATTCATGCAGTATATTTTTTTTATCGCATCATTCAACGCTTTGTTTTTTTCATTCTTGACTCTGCAGAAGAAAAAAGCCATACACGACAGGATATTGATATGCTGGCTGATATACCTGGGTTTTTATACTGGGATATACGGATTGTTTTCAGATCAGCTTTTTACTGGTTTTCATCTTCTGTCAGTCAGTTTTATTTCATTGTTATTACTTCATGGGCCATTTCTGTTTTTGTATGTTTCTGCTTTGATTGATCATAATACCCGTTTTAGCAGAGCAAAACTTCTGCACTTTGTCCCTTTTGTACTCTTCAATCTGTTTATCATTGTCGCTTCATTTTACCCGGAATTTTCCGAAGGCATCAGGCTTGATCATGTAAAGGGTGAACACCAGGCTCCCTGGTTGTTTAATTTTTTCCTGTTGCTAACCGTTATATCAGGGCCTTTCTATTTCGTTCTATCAATCAGCTTTTTCAAGAAACTGGATATCGATATTTTCAATAATTTCTCGTCGTGCGAACATGTAGACCTCGATTGGTTGCGAAAACTGGTGTATATTTTCGGTACTATCTGGACTGTACTCATGATTTTTACAATCTTGCACCATGTTTTTCATCTGTTTTCGTGGATTTTTTGTACGCATGGGTTAACGCTTTCTTTATCAGCTTTTATAATACTGATTGGTTATTATGGACTAAAACAGCAGGAAATTTTTATTCATTACCCTGACAGGAACATTGAATATGTTACAGAGCCAAAGTCTAAATATGCTGGCATTTCTTTAAGCGACGCTGATATTGAAGCCTATGTAAATAAAATAAAGCAGTGTATGGCAACCGAAAAACCATATTTGGATGCAGATATTTCGCTCCCCGAACTGGCTAACAAACTTCAAATACCTTCGCATCATCTTTCGCGTGTAATTAACGAACAATTTGGGACAAATTTCTTCGATTTTATAAATCAATATAGAATTGAGGAGGTAAAAGCACGGATACGTGATCCTGAGTTTGAAAAATTATCTCTTTTAGGTATTGCTTTCGATAGTGGATTTAATACCAAATCAGCATTTAACAGAGTCTTCAAAAAAATGACCGGATTTACACCAAGTGAATACCGGAAACAGGTTTTAGTCATATAATCAAAGTGTTACGGCTTGTTCTGAGTCGTCTGTTATAAAGGAGTTCCTATAAAATTTCTGACAAATGAGTGCTACTTTACAAAGTAGGTCGCACAGTAATAATTCTCCATGTACTTTTGCCTCATCTTATTTCAATTATTAATCAAAAAATGAACATGATGATGAGAACAAATGTAACAAATCCGCTAAAGTCCGGAGCATCGAGTATGCAAAACGCTAAAAAAAATCAATCAGTCTTATGGATTGTATTCCTGTCGTTATTTATTACAATCGGGACACCTCCAGTGTCAGCGCATTGCGACTCGTTTGATGGCCCAACTATTAAAGATGCTGTCAAGGCGCTGGAAACAAACAATGTTAGTTTAGTCCTGAAATGGATTAGCCGGGAACAGGAAGACGTGGTTGTCCCGTTATTTCAAAAAACTTATGCTCTAAGAACGGGTGATCAGGATGTTTATAAAATAGTTGAGCAATATTTCTTTGAAACCTTGGTCCGGCTGCATCGTGAAACAGAAGGGGCTCCTTTCACGGGACTAAAACCTGCCGGTACAGCCAAAAAGATTGTACAATTGAGCGATCAGGCATTGGATCGTAAAGATATTGAAGGCTTACTCATCAAATTAAATAACCATCTTGGCAAAGTGCTGAGGGAGAAGTATGAGAAAGTTACTTCGCTTGAAAAGGTGAAAGATAAATCAGCCGCAAATGGACGGGAATATGTGGCAGCTTATGTTGATTATACCCACACTATAGAAGCTATTCATGATATTGCAGATCGGTCTGGTGCCCATGCAGTTCATAAACATTGAAAATAAGTTTATAGACAAATATCAGGATTAATTATGATTTGCCAACCGGACGGATTCACAGCCGACCAGTTGGCTTTATTTATTATATGATGTAATATCTCATGGCGGAGAATTAAGATCTAAAGAGCATTATTGTAAAAACAGAACATTATATCCTGTAAAAATGGAACATTCGTTTTCTTCTTTATACATACTTTTGCACTGCTTGAAATAATTAAAATAATACTATTGTACACAGTGTTCATTCGTATCCGGCCAAGTTTTAAGCCAAAACATCAATAAAAAACTAACAATCATTAATTACATTCACACAATGAAAAAAAATACATTTATTCTCCTGGCTGTTTTTATTCTTTTAGGTAATAGGGCAATATGTCAAGGTTCGTATTTGCTTGATGAAGATTTTGATTCGTATACCGTTGGAACTTTTCCCTCAAGTTGGGTGTTGCAATATCCTGGATACGGTAGCGATTTACAGGTGGTAACAAATTCCGAATTTGTATCAGGAACCAGTTCCCTGAAACTGGAAGGTAAATCAAACAATTCTGCAAATGCTGAATTCATGCTAACTACGAAACCAGATATGGTATGGCTTGAAGTAAATGTGAAAATTACGTATGAAGGTACAACATTTATGAAGAACTATCCACATGCGCTGGTTGGTTTTAATAACAATTATAGATCATCCTTTAGTAATGGATATGCATGTGTTAGTTTTCTCGAATCGGGTTCAATTGTAGCAGCTGGTACCACACTTCAATCTTATAATCCAAACCAGTGGTACAAAGTAAAAATTAAATATAACGTCCCAATGAGTACTATGGATGTATGGATTGATGATGTTCAGAAAGGTGCAAATATTGCTTTTACCGCTAATACTTCGAAGTATAATGCCGTCCTTTTACATGGAGGTAATGCAGGTCATTCAATTGACTATTTTGATAATGTAAAAGTATGGGAAGATACGTATACCGGGATCGATAAGGCACATGGGGAGAATTCCATACAAATCATTTCAAACCAGGCAAATAGTATTATTACTATAAATTGTACAAGTGAAGCATCAGAACAACTTGTTTCGATATATAATATTCAGGGACAATTAAAAATGCAACAAGTATTGCAGGAAGGCATTAATGATGTTGATATTGCAGAGCTCCCAAAAGGATTGTATGTTGTAAAGGCCGGAATTAAAGCCAGTCAAATAATGCAAAAGATCATGAAAAAATAAATTGCTTGTAAATGTCTTAAAACCTGACTATAAAGATTTGACCCGGTCGGTTTCTGGGTAAACCGACCGGATTTTTATAGATGGGCATCTATCTTAAAATAGATGCTCATCTTTTTGCATTAGATGTCCATCTAATTTGAGACAGATGCCGTTCTGTATTCAATCAAGTCCTGTTTTTGCATTTAATACCATTGACTGTAATAGAACATTCATTTTGTCAGTGCATTATACTTCTATATGTAGTGATCAGGAATGAAAGAAAAATACTCCCGTGTGTTAAATTTGTTGAAATTTATTTTTATGTTTGCAAAGAAAAAAATAAATAACAATGCGAAAATTATCACTTTTTATAGCCACAAGTTTAGACGGTTATATTGCAAAGCCCAATGATGACCTTAGTTTCTTGAGATTAGTTGAAAAAGAAGGAGAAGATTATGGTTACGCAGAATTTACCGCAGACATTGACACCATAATCCTTGGGAGAAAAACCTATGATTATGTGTTAAGAGAAATTGGATCTTCTCATTACGACAACGGACAACGAGACGTATATGTAATAACAAAGACGGAAAGACCGGGAACAGGGAAAACAACTTTCTTCACAGGAAAATTAAGCGATTTGGTTCAAAGATTAAAATCAGAAAACGGTAAGGATATTTATTGTGATGGTGGGGCTGAAATAATCAACGAATTATTGAAAAATGATCTTATTGACGAGTTTGTTATCTCTGTTGTACCTGTTTTAGTTGGTAGCGGGACAAGGCTGTTTAATGATGGCAGGCCAGAACAACTACTTGAACTTAAAAGTGTAAAAACGTTCGACACAGGATTGACACAATTGCATTACAGACGAAAAAGATAATGTGAAATAATAAAAACCAGACAAAATAAGAACAAAGAATACAATATGAAACGAACATGAATTAATTTCAAAAGAGTTAAACAAATGGATTTTTATGGATCCTCAGTTTAATATTATTCCGACTCTGAATGGAAAACCACTAAATGGTGTCGAGTTTCAACAGGAAATTTACAATAAGAATTAAAACTGATTAATAAACAAGGAGAACTGACAACGGCAGATTCGGAAAATTACATTAATTGGGTCGGGAAGTATTTATCTATTTCCACTATTCACTAACTGCTAAAAATAACTATCTTTGCCCCCTCAAAATTGAAACTTGTGGAACAAAAGAAACTAACAGGGCATCTTGCCTTGCTGCTGGCAAATATATTTTTCGGAGTCAACAATCCGGTAGCCCGGATGTTGATGCCGGAGGTTTTACACCCTACTGTACTCACATTTTTCCGTTTTTCAGGTGCGATGGTGTTGTTTTGGCTGGCATCGCTGTTCTTTAAACGTGAGCATGTGCCGGCTAAAGATGTGTTGCTGCTGTTTTTTGCTTCCGTATTCGGGCTCACACTCAACCAACTTCCGTTTTTTGTGGGCTTGTCCATGACTTCCTCAATTGATGCTTCCATTGTGGTGACGATGTTGCCCATTGTCACGATGATATTATCGGCCATCATCCTGAAAGAGCCTATTACACAACTGAAAGCAATCGGTGTTGTTGTGGGCGCATCAGGCGCTCTGATCATTGTTTTCAGCAGTCAGACTGTTGTGACCGGCAATGGCAATATGCTCGGGAATATCATCGTTTTCCTGGCAGTCGTATCCTTTGCCCTGTATCTTACCCTTTTCAAGAATTTGATTGTCAAATATCATCCGGTCACGGTTATGAAATGGATGTTCCTGTTTGCAACTATTACCGGATTGCCTTTCAGCTATTCTTTGCTTGAGGAAGTGAATTTTGCAGCTTTAACGAATTCCACCTGGTTAGCAATTGCTTACGTAATCGTATTAGCAACTTTCCTGAGCTATATTTTGGTTCCTATCGGTCAAAAGGCGGTTCGTCCCACCACCCTGAGTATGTACAATTACGTGCAGCCCATCATGGCTTCGCTGGTGGCTGTTCTTGTAGGTATCGACCAGTTCGGTTATCAGCAGGCGCTGGCGGCGGTACTCGTGTTTTCCGGCGTATATATTGTAACGCAGAGTAAATCGAGGGCGCAGTTAGAGGCCGAGAAAAACAAATGATTGCTCCTCAGGGTTGCTTTTCACAGGTATAGTTTAAGTTGATAATTATTTTGTGTTTTTCTTCCGGTACTGAGCCGGGGTTAAACCATATAGCTTGTGAAATTTCTTAATGTAATAACTTGAAGAACCGAAACCAGCCTGAAAAGCAATGTCGGTTATGTCCATATCGGGAGAGTTTACCAGATAATAGATACTCCTTTTCAATTTCATGTTCATGATAAAATCATTAGGCGTTTGTCCGGTCACCCCCTTTAATTTATAGAACAGATTAGTACGGCTTAAGCATAACTCGGAAGCAAACTTATTAACGTCAAATCCCGGATTATCGATGTTTTTCTCAACTATTTCAGTTGCTTTTTCGAGTAATTGCTGATCGATTGCATTTGTAGCCACAATTTGTGGATCCAGATCGGGTTGCATGGCGTATTTCTTCTGCAATAGTTTTCTCGAATTAACCAGATTATTGCAGCGCGTAATGAGAACTTTCTGATTGAAAGGTTTGATAATATAGTCATCGGCTCCCGTCAAAAAGCCCTGAACCATATAATCGGCAGCTGTTTGTGCTGTTAACAATACAATCGGGATATGGGAGGTATCAAAGTTCGATTTCAGTTTTGAGCACATTTCCACTCCCGACATTCTTGGCATCATTACATCACTTAAGATGATATCGGGATGGTTTTTTACAGCTTTCTCAAAGCCATCCTGTCCGTCGGTAGCAGTTATCACTTTATAAATAGGATGGAAGATATTGGCCAGCATATTTAATAACTCTTCGCTGTCCTCAATGATAAGAATGGTCGAATTACGGGCATCGGCTTCTTGCTGAGAAGAAATGATTTCATTGATGAATTCTTTATCGGGTACAGCAAGTTCAGAGATGCATAATTGATCTTTATCTTGTGCAGTTGTTTTTTGTTCCTGTGTAAAATGCGTATCTCCGACAGGTAGTTTTACCCAGAACCTGCTGCCTTTGTTTGGCTCACTGACAACGCCGATGTCGCCGTGATGCAGGTTAATTATACCTTTGGCAAGTGCAAGACCTATACCGGAACCTTGCCGGGTAGTCAGGTCGAGCGAACTGTTTTCTGCCTGATAGAACCTGTCGAAAACCTGTTCTAACGATTGTTTATCGATTCCGACGCCATTGTCGATAACAGAAACAACGATATAACTATTCAGATTTTCAACCCTCATGGTAATGACGCCATCTACCGGGGTATATTTGAAAGCATTGACCAGAAGATTATAAAAAACTTTCTCCATTTGGTTGTTATCGAACCAGAGTTTGATGTCAGAGTCCTTGTATTCAAATGAATAGCGGATGTTTTTCGATTGAGCCAGTTCCTTGAATGAGAGATAAATTTCATTTAAAAATGGGATCAGATCATTTTCCGATACTTTTAATTGTAAGAAACCTTGTTCATATTTTCTAAAATCAATCAGTTCGGTAATGAGCTTCTTCATCCTGTTGGCATTTCTCATCACGTTCAGCAGCTTACTGTAGATGGATTGCGGAATGTGTCCCATTTGCAGGATAATCTCTATCTGGTTGATGATGAGCGTCAGCGGAGTTCTGAACTCGTGAGAAATATTCGTAAAGAATCGTAATTTTGACTGATTCAGTTCTTCGATATGCTTTTTCTCTCTTTTTTCATATTCAAGTGAAGTACTCAGCTGAATTTTTGCGGTGTAAAAACGGAAAATTGTGATGGTAATCGTTAAAATAATTATTGCATATATGATGTATGCCAGTGTTGTTTTATAAAAAGGAGGTAAGACGGTTATCGTCAGAGATGTTTCGGGGAACAGACCGGCATCTGTTTTGTTTTTTCCCCTGAGTCTGAGCGTATATGTACCTGCATTCAGATTGGTATAGGTCACACTTTGCTGATAGTTTGCATCAATCCAGTCTTTGTCGAAACCAACCAGTTGATACTCTACGTCTGATTTGAGGACATTTATGTAATTGGTTGTTGCGAAAAGAATGGTGATAACGGAATGCTGGGGTTTTAGCACAATATTATCCAGATAAGGAAGGGATTGCGTGATGATGGATTCTTTACCTGGGTTTACTTTTTTGTTGTTTACCCGGATACCCGTAATATTTACTTTATATCCGGTACGGGGAATATTGAGATCTTTTTCATGAAAAGAAACCATTCCGTTAATTCCACCCACGAATATCTCATTCTTTTCGGTGATGTGCAGGCTGTTTTCATTCAGAGCAATCAGTGGAAATCCGCTCACACTGTTCAGTATCTGTGCATTTTGTAATTCAGTATCTACAATGAGCAATCCGGCATTGGTTGAAACGTAAAAATACCCGCCACCCGATTCTTTCATGTCGATGATGTATTTCGAAGGCAAGTGTTTATTGAATTCTTTGCTTGGTTCGAGTTTGCCGTTTTTTTCATCAAACAGGTAAATTCCGTCGCCATCGGTTCCGGCCCATATCCGGCCTTGTGTATCTTCATAAAAGAGTAATACATTATTTTCCATGCCGAATTTCTCAATATGTTGGGTGTTGGGTACCCAACAATACGACATGTTGGACACAGAGAACCACATCCTGTTTTTCGAATCGAGAAAGATGTCGGGAATTTCTCTTTTGGCAAGGTCTAATTCGCTGAATTTTACAGTTGTACACTTTTCTGTCCGCAGATCGAAGATTCCAATTGAATTTTGTGTGGCGAGAAAAATGGTATCATCACGGTGGATAATCTCTCTTACATTATTGTTCGGAATACTTGCCGGATTTCCGGGGTCATGTAAAAAAGCCGTGAATTTCCGGCTTTGTAAATTGAGTTTGTTCAGTCCGCCCATGTGGGTGCCAATCCACAAATTACCTCTTTTTTCATCCAGCCAAAGCGATTTAATTGTGTTGGAAGAGATACTGTTCTTACCTTCTTCGGACTGAAAAGAGTAAAATCTGTTGGTTCTTCTGTCGAAATAATTCAACCCGCCTCCATCTGTTCCAATCCACAAATTCCCGGAAGGCTCGCTTACAATCCGTCCAACAACAGGGTTACTGAGGGAATAGGGGGTGTTGCTGTATGCTCCGTAGAAGTTAAAGACAGAATATCTCGGGTTAAATAAATCGATACCTCCGAAATAGGTGCCAACCCAGATTGTCCCCTGATCGTCGTTGATGATTGTCCATACCGACGAATTGCTTATTCCGTGAGAAATATGTCTTTCGTACTTATACAAAGAAAACTTTTCCTTTTCCTTTTCGGTGTCAAGTTTACATAGTCCTGTAAACAACCCGATCCAGTAATTTCCGAAATCATCTTCACAGATTGTCCTGACGAAATTATCGGGAATGCTTTCCGGATCAGCCGGATTGTGTTGGTAATTAACCATTCCGCCAGAGAAATCAATCTTATATAAACCATTGTATCGGGTGCAGACCCATACGTTCTTTTTGCTGTCTTCGTACATGTAAACTACGTCGCCGATATTCAGTCTTTTGACAATTTTCAGGTTACGGTCGTAAACCAATATGCCTTTTGTGTTTGTGGCGATATAAAGCAACCTGTCGGAGGTTTCAAGGATAGAACTGGTTCGTATGGACTTGTCAGAAAGCAGGAGGTAGTTTTTCAGAGGAGCCTGCTCATTGGGGTGATATGAAAAAATTGTATCGGATGAAGCAAACCAAAGGTTTTCCCTGCCGTACATGATGGTAGATACATCCTGTCTGCGAATGGTTTTGAAGGTTTCAGTCCGCAGATTGAAGATTAGCAGCCCAGATTTACACAGTAGAAACAAGTGTCCTTTTTTATCTCCGTATACCGAACGGATATTATTGCCGAAAAGCGCTGTGGAATCTCCGGATATTTGTTTGTAGACGGTAATTTCGTTGCCATCGTACCGGTTTAATCCATCGCGTGTGCCAATCCAGATCATCCCGTGTTCATCCTGATATAAGGCATTTACAGAGTAATGCGAAAGTCCGTTGTTAACTTTCAAATGCTCAAAATAAGAATTCTGGATGCCATTTGCTGTTATCAGCGGGACTAAAAGTAGATATAGAAATAATATGGCCTGTTTCTTCATGGCTGGTTATTAGTGATAAATCCGCACAATAATAATAAAAAAAATACAAATCCACAGAACTACATGTGTTTTTAGGACAAAAGCTACATTATTGATTAAAATCCGGACGAATTTACAATTAAGTCCCGGACGATGTAATGTTATATTATCTATAAATCAAATAGCAAAGTCGTTACATCGATTGCCTTTTTTTGTTGTGAAAATTAACATAAATGGCTTCTGGACAAAATTACCATAAAATTGAATACGATTGTTATGGTATGCAATTTCTTCCGTATAAGTTTGTACCGTGAATTTTATACCCTTAAAATCTGTATCATACAAATTCTGATGAAACCATGAAAATTGTAAATCCAAAACTCTATTGTTATCATTACGGGTCAAAATCTCTGATGCGTATTATCTTCTTTGCATTAATAAGCCTTTTCATTGTCTTGCCGGTTGCCGCGCAAAAGAGAAATATCGTAGGCACAGTGAACGATGCGTCTGGTGATCCGATGATCGGTGTAAGCGTTGTATTAAAAGGAACCAGTGTCGGCACCATTACTGACTTCAATGGGAATTATTCAATTGAAACAAGTTCGAACAAAGATGTGTTGATATTCAGCTATGTCGGTTACGAAACAAAAACACTGCAAGTTGGCAGCGGTAATGTAATGAATGTTACGTTGAGAGAAGATACCAAAATACTTGAAGAACTTGTTGTAGTGGGTTATGGTACGCAAAAGAAAAGTGATTTGACTGGTTCTGTAGTTTCGGTTAAAGCAGAAGACATGAATGCCATTCCGACTTCGAGCGTGGCCGAAATGTTGCGCGGACAGGCAGCAGGAGTGGTGGTAACACAAAATTCCGCCCGGCCGGGAGGAACGTCAGATATTCTGATTCGGGGAAAACGGTCTTTAACAGGAGGCAATTCACCATTGTTTATTGTTGATGGTGTTCCTGTTTCTAATATTGATGACTTTAATTCACAGGATATTTTATCAGTTGAGGTTTTAAAAGATGCTTCTTCGCAGTCAATCTATGGTGCCAGGGCTTCAAACGGAGTCGTATTGGTCACGACAAAAAGAGGTGCTGAAAACAAAACGGTAGTTGATTTTTCGGCTTATGTTGGAACTCAAAACCTCAAACGTAATTTCGATTTTTACACCGGAGATGAATGGGTTCAGCTTAAACGCGAAGCCAACCGGTCTTTCCCTGAGGGAGTTTATCTCGATGATGCTTCTTTGTTTGGGAATATGTATCAGAATCTGGTGGATAAGAAATACACAAACTGGGAAGAGCTGATGATTAAACCGGCGATACAGCAAAAGTACGACTTAAGTGTCCGGTCTGGCAATGCTACCACACGTATTTCTGCTTCGTTGGGATACTACGATCAACAAGGTATGATACAGCCTGCATCGTTTCAGCGTGCGAACTTTCGTTTCAACGCCGACCATAAACTGTCCAAATCTGTTACCATCGGTTTAAATTCTAATTACACCCAATCGAATCAAACTGTTGAAGATGAGAGTTTCAGCAGGTTCATTACGCAATCGCCTCTATTAAGTCCATACGATGAGCAAGGTGATTTGTTGAATATATTGGCTGATTCAAAGTGGAATCCCGTCTGGAACAATCAAAATATGTTGAATGAAAGACAGGTAAACCGGCTGTTGTTAAATGCTACGCTGGATTGGGAAATTATTAAGGGATTAAAATACCGTTTAAATGCGAGTATGAATACCCGTCAGTCAGAACAGGGGACCTACCTGAACAAATTACACGAAAAAGGCAGTACCTCTAATGGTGTGGCCTCGATTGATGTAGATCAGTATTCCGACTATTTGTTGGAAAACATTCTGACTTATGATTATAAGATTAACGGACAAAACAAGCTTGATTTAACGTTGGTTCAAAGTGCAAACAGTCAGAAATCAACAGGCATGTCTATGACCGGCTATGGCTTTGCGACAGATGATCTGGGGTACAATAATATCGGAGCTGCTGCAAAAACAGATCCTGTTTCCCGAAGTATAACTCCCCGTAATTTACTGTCTTACATGGGGCGAATACGTTATAATATGATGGATCGTTATTTGTTTTCTGCATCTGCTCGTGTCGACGGTTCTTCTGTTTTTGGCGTAAGAAATAAATGGGGTTTCTTTCCGGCAGGATCGTTTGCATGGAGAGCCTCAGAGGAAGAGTTTCTGAAGAACGAGGCATGGCTCTCCAATCTTAAACTCAGATTGAGTTATGGAGATGTAGGTAATCAGGCGGTAAATCCGTATCAGTCACAGGGACTTGTAAACTCATTTTATATGCAATTTGGTTCAGGAGAACCTTTTGTCGGTTATCTTCCGGGCACACAGCTTCCGAATCCCGATTTAAAATGGGAAACAACCAGTTCTTTTAATGGAGGGATTGATTTCGGATTATTACGAGACAGGATATCGGGTACTATTGAGTATTATCACTCTACAACACGCGATTTATTGATGCAGCGTTCGATAAATCAGATTACCGGTTATTCTTCTCAGTTGGTTAACATAGGGTCTGTTTTAAATCAGGGTGTGGAAGTGTCGTTGAACCTTGTACCTGTTAAAAAGAAAGACCTGACCTGGATGCTAAACGTGAACTTTGCAGCTAACCAAAATAAAATATTGGCTCTGAACGGTGAAGTGGATGATGAAGGTAAACCCGTAAATGATATTGCAAACGGATGGTTTATCGGCTATAATGCTGATGCATATTACGACTATCAGTTCGATGGTATATGGCAGCTTGATGACGTGATTCCTGATTATGGACCGAACTACAAACCTCAGCCTGGAGATATCAAGGTAAAAGATACTGACGGAGATGGATTAATTACGCCCGACGACCGGGTGGTTATGAACAGAGCGCCCCGGTGGACTGGTTCAATCGGCTCTGTAGTGACGTGGAAAGGAATTGATTTTAGTTTTGATTTTTACACAGTTCAGGGTGCATTACGATCAAATCCGTATTTATATGATGCCAACTCGGGGGGAGACTTACATGGAAAATTGAACGGTATCAAAGTTGATTACTGGACAATTGAAAACCCCTCGACTACAAATCCACGACCCAGAGACGCAACAATCAGTTATTTTTCATCTTTGTCATATCAGGATGCTTCTTATATACGCCTCCGGAATATTTCACTGGGCTACAGTTTCCCTGAGAAGATGATTGAACCCTTAGGAATTAATAAGGTAAAAGTCTATGTTACGGCTACAAATTTATGGACAATGACAGATTATCTCTCTTACAGTCCGGAGGTAAGTGCCGGAAGCTATCCGGAACCAAAAACCATTGTTGCCGGTCTGAATGTTACATTTTAAAGTTTCTTGATTAACTATTTCAATTTTGTGAAGAATGAACACCATGAAAAAGATTTTATATAGCGTAGTTTTAGTGATGGTACTTATACTGTTATCATCATGTGAAGACTTTCTTCAGGAAAAAGTATATACAAAAGTTACCAGTGATTATATTGTATCAACTCCTTCAGGGATGGCCAGTGCGGTATTGGCTATGTACTATAAAGACAGGGAGCTGTTCCGTAATAACAATGATACGGAGACCACTGTATGGCTCAATATGCTGATGGGAGATGATATAACAGTTCCACGCGCCGGAGAAGGAATTCCCCAGTTTGGAAGGCTTTTAAATTTACAGGGCTCGACTACGACTGTAGGTAGGATATGGCGCCACATGTATGCTGTTATCGGGTATGCAAATCTGGTGGTTGAGGCTTCAAATAAGGTTGATATGACTGATCCGGTCGCAGTTCAGGCGCTTGCCGAAGCAAAGGTGTTCCGTGCACATGCTTATTTTTGGTTGTTGCGGAAATATGACAGAATTTATCTGAACACAAGGGTGACAACACCTGAAAATGTAAATGATTCTATAGTTTATTCTCCCGCCGATCCTGCCGATGTATATGAGTTAATCAACAGTGATTTGGATTATGCCATTGAGAATTTATCATGGACAACCAACCAACCCGGACGTTTTACTCAGGGAGCCGCACGCCACATCAAGGCAAAAGTGGCTGCATGTCAGCAAAACTGGCAGGAAGTGGCTAATCAGGTAAATGCCATCGATAAAAGTGGGGTTTATAGTCTGGTTGCATTGGATAATGTTTTTAACGGTCCTGACCTGAATCACAGTGAAGCTATCCTGGTATCACAATGGAGCAAAGGGAACGGAGGATGGTACATTAGTCCTTCTACGGGAAGCACCTCCGGTCATCGTTTGGCACTGCATTTCACACCGTTGTATAATCAGGAACAGGGAATGTTAATTGATTTTGCATCCGGAGGTTATCCCTGGGGACGTTTATTCCCTAATAATCATTTGTTGAGTAAATATAATAAATCGAAGGATAAACGATACAATGCATATTATAAACACGCCTGGACTTACAATAACGCAGCGGGTGTCCCCAGAGGTAAAAAAGTAGGAGACACCATCGTGGCAGCCAATCAGGCTCAATATCTGAATCTGCATCCGGCATGTACAAAGTATAATGATTCATATACCAGAATCAGCCCCCAGGAAACGCAGTCATTTAAAGACATCATCATTTACCGGTTGGCTGAAACCTATCTGATGGGAGCAGAAGCATATTATCATTTGGGTAAGAGTGACAGCTTGTCCTATTACTATAATAAGACATGGGAGCGGGCCGGAAATACCAAATTTACCGGAGCCATTACATTGGATATGATTATCGATGAACATGCACGTGAATTAGCAATGGAGGGCGATCGCTGGTTTTTCCTGAAAAGAAACGGAATTCTGATTGACAGAATCAAGAAATATGGTGGAGAATACATTAAAACCACTGCTAATGTGGTACTGATGAATGATACAACTATCAGAGACAATGTACAGCCACATCATGTAAGATTGCCTATTCCTCAGGCGCAAATCGACATAATGGGAAAAGAAAACTTTCCTCAGAATGAGGGGTATAATTAGTAGAGCGAATAGCTAATAACGAATAACTAATAACTAATAGTGGTACATTATCAACGTATGAAAGTTTTAATATATATTTTGCTGATTTGTTATGGGGGTGTTGTCGCACCTGCATTTTCCAGAACCTATACTCCTATCCGGGTAGAAGCAAAAAAATGGGTGAAGGGAGATAATAACCAACCCTGGCAATTTTTTGACACCAGGATTATTAATAATCTGCAAGGGTTTAAAAATACGGGAAATGATGAAGTCAATAAATACGGCAGTACAATTAATAAGAAAATAGCCGGTACTGGTTTCTATCGTGTCGAAAAAACAGGTGGCCGCTGGTGGGTAATAGATCCTGAGGGATATTGCAATATTCAAACCGTGATAAATGGTTTCAGGCAAGGTACATCTCAAAAAAATCAGAAAGCATTCAGACAATTGTATAAATCTGAAGAAGACTGGGCAAACAAATCTGCTAAAGCGTTCGAGGAATATGGACTTAATGGCATAGGTTCATGGAGTAATTATCCTGTCGTACAGTCTTATAACAACAAAAGTCAGAAACACAAGCTTTCATATTCGGTTAATCTGAGTATGATGGCATCTTACGGAAAGAAAAGGGGAGGTACATACCAGTTACCCGGTAATATCGGTTTCCCGAATCAAACCATCTTTGTTTTTGATCCTGAATTTCCGGCATTTTGCGATTCTTTGGCTAAAGTACAGATTAGCGGCTGGAAAAATGATCCGGATGTTTTCGGATATTTTTCTGATAACGAATTGCCATTCGGGATTAAAAATCTGGAAGGATACCTGACGCTTAAAAATCCGAAGGATCCGGGAAGGATGGCTGCGGAAAAATGGTTGAAAGAAAAACGTCTGACAGTTGATAAGATCACCGACAAGGAAAGAAGTGAGTTTGCCGGTCTGGTTGCTGAAAGATACTTCCGCATTGTATCGGAAGCTATTCGCAAGGCAGACCCGAACCACATGTATCTCGGAAGCCGTTTACATGGCTCGGCTAAATTCGTTTCTGAAATAATGCATGCTGCCGGAAAATACTGCGATGTGGTGTCGGTAAATTATTATGGAGTATGGACTCCGGTTAAGGAACATCTCGACAATTGGGCTGCATGGTCGGGAAAGCCGTTTATTATCACCGAGTTTTATACAAAAGCGATGGATTCAGGTTTGGCAAATACAACAGGAGCCGGCTATACGGTACATACACAGCGAGACAGAGGATATGCATATCAGGATTTTTGTCTGGCTTTGCTGGAGTCTAAAAACTGTGTAGGCTGGCATTATTTCAAATATCAGGATAATGACCCGACAGCCAAAGGGGTAGATCCGTCGAATATTGACTCGAACAAAGGAATCATAGACAATGATTACAGATTTTATGAAGATTTAATGAACTCAATGCAGCAACTTAACCGACAGGTTTATTCGCTCATAGACTATTTTGACAGGTAATTTTTATATTCAACTTTTAAATTAGATAAGTTATGAAAAACAAGATTTTTACTTTAATTTTTATGATTGGATTAGCTGGTATTGCTAATCTGCAGGCACAGTTACTGCTGGAAGAAAATTTTGATTATGATGCCAATCGTGTGTTGATTCTGGATGCAATTGCCAATTCTGATAATTTTGATGGTGTAACGGGATGGTCTACTCAGAGTAACAGCGCATCCGGGACTAATTGTTTTAATATTGAGGATGGAGCTTTAACTTATAACGGTTATGCCGGTTCAGGAATTGGTAACTCACTAAAGTATAATGGTGATGCTGGACAAGGTGTTTTTAAACTTTTTTCAAAAAATGTACGGAACGATTCGGTTGTCTATGTTTCGTTTCTGATAAATTTTCCAAACACCGCAGTGTCAGGTGGCGATTATTTTGTCGGAATTAAAATGGAGCCTTCAGCGACCAGTACAAATTGGGGTGGCAGGTTGTTTGCCTCAGTCGATCCAACTTATCCGGGTGAAGAGGTGAGCCTCGGAATCAACAAGATGAGCGGAGGAGCCACAACATGGGTCAATGCAGTAACTGGGCCGTTTCTTGCCGCAAACACAACTCACCTGCTTGTTGTAAAATATCATGTGGGCGTATTAAATGGTACCAGTGCAGCAGAGGAGGCCGGCAAGTTTGATGATGTTATGTCGCTTTATGTTAACCCAGCCCTGAACGGAAGTGAGCCTGTAACTCCCGATCTGATTCATCAGGATGCTAATCAGAATGATTTATATCGCTATACCCAGAGCGGACTGGTCTTTGGGGGAGCAAGAGGCTTGTACCTGCGTGCTTCAGCAGCAGGAAATGCTCCGGCATATACTATCGATGGCATTCGGGTCGGACTTACCTGGGAAGAAGTGTTACCGGCTCCAAACGGATTGAAGAATGCATCGGCAACAAACTTCTCGTATCGTATGGATGATAAACATATTGTTGTTACAGCATCAAATTTCAATTACGACAGGTTTGAACTGAATAGTTTGTCCGGTCAGTGCGTTTTATCCGGGTCGTTGGTTGAGAAAAATGGAAGAATCGATGCTTCTTCGCTACATCCGGGCGTATATATCCTGAGTTTACAGGGGAATCAGCGGGCGTCAGCCAAGATTATTATCCGTTGATATTGATAGATTCAAATGTATTGATACAGAAAAAAACCGGTATGAATAAGTTTCTTACATTCGTTTTATTTCTTTTTCTGATTGTTCAGGGAATCGGGGCAGAAGAAGTTGAACACCGGCTGATCCCGGTTGATGATACTTATACGTACAGTGATAATACCATCCGCGGGATGGAGGATTTGCTGAAAACGTATCACTCAACTGCAGGAGCGCAATTTCGTCGGATTACTTTTCTTAAATTTGATATATCATCCTTGTCGCCATTTGCTCAGTCGGTTAAACTCCGGCTTTATACAAACGGGTTTCAGGCAGGTGGCGATAATGCACATCAGTTCGATTTGTATCCGGTAAAAATCAATACATGGTCGGAGGATGATATTACTTTTCTGAATTTTACAGAAAAGGCAGGAACCGATATGACTTCACCGGTTCTTGCTTCTTATATCGTACCTGCCGGTCAGGCTCTACCTGCCCAATATATTGAATTTTCCGGAGCAAATCTGACCAGATACATAACAGATTCACTGGCTGCAGGTAAACAATATGTTTCTATTCGCCTGCGGGAAAAGAATGTTGTAAAGAATGGCGCTGCCGGGGTTATTGTCGAATTTCATTCGAAGGAGAACGAAAGCGGCTTTACACCAGAACTGATTGTTGTTGAAAAAGATGTAGAACTGCTGAGAGCTTCTGATATACGGGTAGATGGAGTACGGATTGAAGGATTTTTGGAATCTGTTTACCGCTATGTGTGCCGGCTGCCATATAATACAACGGTTATTCCGGATGTGTCGGCTACAGCCAAGTATGGGGATACTTCAGTATCTGTGACACAGGCAGCCGGTCTGACCGGAACAGAAGCCAGCCGAACAGCAAAAATCAGTATAAGCAAAGGTGAGGACATGCTTACTTATTCGATCGTGTTTGAACTTCTGCCGCCACCCAATGATGCCCGTTTGTCTGACATGTTGATTAATGGGAAATCACTTGAGTTTTTTGATAAGGAGAAAACCGCTTATGTTGTTTATTTGCCTTATAGTGCCGAAGAAGTTCCGGAGATTACTGTCGTACCGAATGAGCCCGGAGCCGTAACCCGGATTGAAAATGCACTTTCTGTGGATAGTTCATCCCCGGAGTCTGAGCGCACGACAAGCCTGTATGTAACTTCAGGAGACAAAACGGAAACGCGTATTTACCGTGTTGAGTTCCGGCGTTTGCCCAAACTGGATATTATATTGGGAATAGGTCAGTCGAATATGGCCGGCCGGGCTGATTTCTCAGCTTATACCGGTGCAATGCAGGATGTGTTTTTACTAACTCCTGCCGGAGAATTTGAGAATGCATCGAATCCAATGAATAAGTACTCGAATATCCGGAAAGATATCAGTCTGCAAAAATTGGGACCATCTTATTCCTGCGCCCTGAAATTACAGGAATACATGCACAAACCTGTGGCTTTTGTTGTGAATGCGCAGGGGGGATCTTCGATTACAACCTGGTACCAACCCGGTAAATCAAATTATGATGCATCTGTTGTCCGGGCAAAAGAAGCACAACGTTTCGGCAGGATTCGTGGGGTAATCTGGCACCAGGGCGAAAGTGACAGTGGAAATGCAGGGACTTATATGGAGAAGTTAAAAACGATGGTCGAAAATTTGCGTAAAGATCTGAATGAACCTGATTTATATTTTGTTGCCGGTGAGCTTGCTTACTGGCGTGGAGGAGGAACAGGTTCGACAGCCTTCAATACGATGATTCGTACCATAGCAGCTAATATACCTAATAGCGACTGGATTTCGGCTGAAGGCTGTACACCGTTGATAGACAATTCAGATCCTCATTTTGATGCGCCAAGCGCCATTCTGTTGGGAGAACGGTATGCTGAAAAATTAATCGGAGCAGTTTTTAATACAACAGCAACAGATCAGCCTGAGCAAATTAAGCTTCCGCTGTTGAAGCATCATGCCGGAGGTCTAACTGTTGTCACTCATCAAGACCCTGTTTGGTTAAAAATAACTGACTTAACCGGCAGGAGCGTTTATCAACACCTGCTACAGGCTCATCAATCGGTCGATCTTAAAGTTAACAAAGGAATATATCTGCTCTCGTTCAGACAAAACGAGCAGCATTATACAAGAAAAATTATGATTCAATAAAATTATTCACATTAAAAAAGGAAATATTATGAAAACAAATTACACAGTCAAATTGAAAGGAAAAACTTTATTTTTAATGCTTTCGATGGTTTTGTTCTTATGGTCAGGAATTGTCAAAGGACAGACAACCCATACTGTTTTTATTGATGATTTTAACCGAAATGAAGTCGCTAGTCCTGTATCTGCCGGTGGATCTCCTGAAATGTTGTGGTCATCCATTACAACAAGTACTGGTGAAGGCAGAGGCTCAAGAACAGAAGCTGCTTTAATTCCAGATGCAACGGATGATTATGCCTTACGCATTTATCCGGGAAACTCAACTGATGGTCAATCAGCCGGAAGAACTTATGCGTATGGATCACTTGCAACTTATACAAATCAATTTAATGCGAAATTATCAGACAATACCGGTCAGGTGACCTGGACTTTCTCCTTTAGGACTAACAGAGCAACTGCTTTTTCAGGTTTTGATGCAAGTCAGTATGGTATGGCTGTGATTCTCGCTGCAGATGGTTCAAATTTTCTGACTGCAAATGGTTATGCCGTAATATTGAACCGACACGCAAGCACGTCTCCAAAGAATGCAGTATCGCTTGTGAAATTTGCTTCAGGGATTGATTTAAACAGCAAAGTAACATCTATTATTGGACCTTCTCTAACAGAAACAACTGATGATTTGAGAATTTGGTTCAATGTTAAGGTTGTTTATACACCTTCAACCAATACCTGGGAACTTTTTGTGAGAAAACAACCAAGTGGAAGTTATGTTGATAAAGGAGATCCAACAACGGTTAATACTTTAGTGGGATCGGCGACGACAGATAATACTTACACTGGAACAACGCTTTTCTATTGCGGATTTTTATTTAATCATAGTGCTGTAGCAAGTGCAAGTGTCAATTCCAATACCGTATATATTGATGATTTCAAAGTTACAGTTTATGACCCAAGTCCGGTTTCATCGGTAACATTACAAAATTCATCAGGAATTAATGTATTCAGCAATGAAAATAACATCCGAATCAATGGTGCGAAGAACACAGATTGTAAAATATTTAATGTGTCCGGACAATTGGTTGCGGATAGATTAATTCAAACTGATGATGAGATAGTGACAATGCCGAAGGGTATGTATCTGATACAAATCGGGATTAATCGTTTCAAGGTATTGGTTCAATAAAAAACGATAAAACAGGATGTCACAATTTTATAATAATTGTGGTATCCTGTTTTCTTACATTCTTTTAATTCATGAAAAACAGAAAAATTATACATATACTGGTTGTGTTTTGCTTGCAAATTAGCATAGTTTTATCAGCCCAAAAAACACCCAAGCCGGTCGTTTTCTATCTACAAAACCTCCCCCAAGAGCGAATAGGAACAGAAACCGATGCGGTTATCATTGATAGTCTGCAAAAACAGAACTTTTGGGTGATCCCTGTTGATTGTAGTAGTTTCCCAAAAACCTCACCAGAACTGGAAGACTATCTGGTCACATTCCATAAAGCCAGTCCGGCATTGTTGGCAACCTATGCTACTGCAACAGAGGAGGCTGATTTGGATAATATCTATTATGTTCCGGAAGGTCATATACTGCAACATAAAATTCCAATCTGGAACATTCTCGATCATGGAGTCGACGGACTGATAAACCGCATCATGGACACATGGAATAAAGAAATTGTGGAAACATTCGGAGTGCAACCTGTTACCAGTCCCGAACAAATGTATGATAAA
>JARKQF010000268.1 GCA_029973975.1 Paludibacter sp. | reverse complement strand
TTTATCCGGTTCATCCGTCTTTATCCCATAAGTTAACTTATATCGCTGCTCTAATTCCTCCAGCACGCTAATTCTTCCGCTAAAATCACTAAAACGCAATGAAGGTACACCCAGCATTGCAGCCTCTACCGACATACTTTGGCTATCTGAAATAAGCAGTGAAGCAAAAGCCAGTATGTGATGTATGTGGTTTTGATTGATTTTCAGCTGGTAAGCCGATAATTCAGGAGCAATTTGTCCTTCAGCGCTAATATATACCTTGTACCCTTGAGCTTCTATGGCTCCAATCAGATTCTTTACCAAATCAATATTAAGTCCCCTGATTCCCGCATCGTGATGTGCAGTAAGCTGTGCGAGCCTTATCAGACAATAATGATCCGATTGAATATAGCTGTTCTTTATCTCTGCGTCAGGAGTAAAACGATTCGGATGTAAATAAGCAAGTTTCATGTAACCATCATAGCCAACTTTTTTATGATTCCATTTACCAACCTTACAAACTTCCGGCACCAGGATGGTTCTTGTATAAGGATAGGTTAGGTCGGCCAGTTTTCTGATAACTTCATAATCATCTTCCAGTGTCGTAATGGCCTGTTTACCTGTTAAATAACCCGCTTGTGCTATCGACGAATCCGTTCCAATCAACATGTCAATTTGATACTTTTTAACAATCTTCACAACTTTCCATGTTCTGATGAATGAAGCCAGCAAAATGGAAACCGGATTGTTCTTTCTGGTCTTCGGCTGAATATTGATGAATGAAAAACCATCTTGTTGAATAAGCCTTTCCAACACATCTTTGGTTTTTATCAACAATAAGACTTCATTTCCATGATCTTTCAATATTTTAATCATGTGCTTGAAGAAATGGTATTGTGCCGGATGTGCTGTATAAATCAAAATCTTCATCAGCGTTTTATTTTTTGAATGATGTGCAACATATTTTTTGAGAAACTATACAACTTTGGTTTACAAAGATAGAGAAACCTTCCTTGTTCCAGTATTGTACCTCCGAATTGTGTCTTAAAATCCCTTACACCATAGCGTTTGCCTGGTTTTCCGGCACCCATGAAATCAAAATAGGTATAATCGTTGGAAGCCGCATATTCGATGGCTTTCCAGGTGGCCAAAACGGATGGATACATATTCCTGCCCGGGTTCTCATTTCCACAAATAAACCATTCATAAAGCGCCTTATCATTGTTTACACACAAAATACCTCCTATTACCAGTTCATTTTTCTTTACAACAAAGAAACGTGTGAAATCCTGTTTAACAACTTTCAGAAAAAATTCAAGCGGGAACAACGGTTTTTTTACTTTTTGCTTATATAGTCGTTTCAATATTTGATAAAAACCCATTACATCATCCTGTTTGTGTGACAAGGAACATACTACACCACTTTTTTCAGTCTGACGAACCTGCCTTTGTTTGGTCGAGCTCAATTGACCAAATGCATTGTTTACACCGGTAAGTGGCACCTGAATATTCAAATGAGGCAGATAATCGAAACCCTGTTGTTGCAAGATATCTTTAAATGGAGTATAATCGTTATAATTTCTTATCTCAACATAAATAGCCTTAGTTGACAAATCTTTTCTTAATACTTTCAGCAATGAAGTTAAAGCCTGCTTACTGATATCATCGGCAAGCAACAATCCACCGGGTATGATAGCCCTGCGACTGAAAAAACGCTTCATTACTCCCCCATCGGCAATCAGGTAACCACAGACTAATCCGGTCAGTTTATCATCTTCACTAACTCCGTATAAAAATGGTTTCAGAAAGTTCAGTTCTGCATAA
>JARKQF010000263.1 GCA_029973975.1 Paludibacter sp. | reverse complement strand
GAACTCAGGAGCCGTGAGGTACAGGAAATCTTAGCCCGGCCACCGAAAGCACTGGTTCGGTATGGGACATCTGTTATCTGCGCCATTTTGGCCATCCTCATTTCCGGTAGTTTCTTTTTCAATTACCCGGACATCATCAGTGGCGAGGCTTCAATACAAAAAACTAATAACGAGTGGATTGCATTTGTTGAAGTCCCTGCAAAAGGAGCCGGTAAAATACATTCCGGCCAGCAGGTAATCATTAAAATAACCGCTTACCCCTACCTGGAGTTCGGACATATCAACGGCATTACCCAACAAATATCACCGATTCAGGAACGTGAAAGCTACCTTGTTGAAGTGAAAATTGGCAAGAAATTAGTGACAACTACCAAAAAGGAACTGAAATTAAGTGGAAGTTTATCGGCAACAGCCGAAATTATTACCGAAAACAGAAGATTAATTGAAAGAATTTTTGCTCCGATTAAAAAATTATCACTCTTTTCGCGTTAAATAATGTCAAACACTGTGTTTTTTCGTTAATATTTTATCATTTCTTGTTAGAACTTTGTTAGAACTTTGATAAAACTTTGTTAGATTTTTGAACAATCTACTGAAATCCTTTTATACAGAGGGTTTTAGAGGTATTTTGAGTATTTAAGCACTTTTTTCTGAAATTTCAGGTATACAAAAAAATACATAAAAGGAAGTTTCAGATTATATCATTGAAAATTGATGTAATCCAGAAATTGAATTGTTACAAAACCAATTTGAAATTACCATCTTATTTAATAATCACCAAGAACCTTATTTTCTTACAAAACAATACGATGTCCATATAAATTAATACTGATTCAATGGCTAATAATTGAATTTTCCAAGGAAAACACATAATTCCAGGTATAAACCCACAATAAAATAAAAAATATTCTCAGAAAAAATTGCAGTTTGTTGAAAAAGTATTACTTTTGCATCGAAAACAAAACGAAAATGACACGATTTTTTACATACTTTTATTTTTACTTTTACTTTAAAAGGTGAGAGCAGGATAATTGTATGTAGAATCTAAGAACAAATATGATACATTAATAAGAATCCTGCTCAATACTTGAGTGGGATTTTTTAATTTAAACAGATATGAAAAGAGTAGCCATACAGGGAGTAAGCGGAGCATTTCACGAGATTGCTGCCCGACAGTACTTTAACGGTGAAGAAATAGAGATAGTACCCTGCGTAACTTTCAGAGATGTATTCAACGTTATGAATGAAGATCCGGATGTACTGGGTATAATCGCCATAGAAAACACCATAGCAGGGAGTTTATTGCAAAATCATAATCTTTTACGGGAGAGCGGCAATTTAATTATCGGTGAGCATAAACTACGGATTTCACATACACTTGCCGCGATGCCCGGACAAGGTATAAACGAAATAAAGGAGGTACACTCTCACCCCATTGCCCTGATGCAATGCGAGGAGTTTCTTGAGCAGCATCATCACCTGAGGGCTGTAGAAAGTGATGACACTGCCCTTTCGGCCAAAGAAATTGCTGAAAACACGATCTTGGGAAGAGCAGCCATTTGTAGCCGGTTTGCTGCTGAGAAATACGGATTAGAAATCATTGCTGATGGAATTGAGACAAACAAACGGAATTTTACCCGCTTTCTGATTGTAGCTGCACCCGAGCTGGCTGAGAAAATGACAAAAGACATCAGGTTGAACAAATCATCGATGGTATTCACACTACCACACGAAGAAGGAAGTTTAGCCAAAGTGCTTTCCATTTTATCTTTTTATCGGGTAAATCTGACAAAAATCCAGTCACTGCCAATCGTAGGAAGAGAATGGGAATATCAGTTTTATATCAGCCTCACTTTTGATAATTACGAACGATACCACCAATCACTGGATGCCGTTCGGCCGCTATTGAAAGATTTTCAATTGTTGGGCGAATATCAGGAAGGTAAGACGCCGGAGTAACGACAAACGTCTAAGGTCAAACGACTAAAGTCTAAAGACTAATGACAAATACATATTTATTTAGATAAAAGGAAAAATTAAAACACGACAAATCGAAGACCTTAGACGTTAGACGTTTGTCGTTAGACATAATAACAAATGAACATCAAACCCGCCAATAGATTAAATACCGTTTCAGAATATTATTTCTCGCAAAAGTTACGGGAAGTGGCTGAAATGAATGCTGCAGGAAAAAAGGTGATTAATCTGGGGATAGGAAACCCCGACCTGCCACCATCGGCAGAGACAATAGCAGCACTCTGTGCAGAAGCGCAAAAACCCGACACACACGGCTACCAAAGTTATGTCGGTATTCCTGAATTACGCAACGGTTTTGCTGCCTGGTACAAACAGTGGTATGGTATTGAATTAAATCCTGCGACTGAAATACAGCCACTTATCGGCTCCAAGGAAGGTATTCTGCACATTACGCTGGCATTTGTAAACCCCGGGGAAAGCGTATTGGTTCCCAACCCCGGATATCCGACCTACACTTCTGCCAGTCGCATTTGCGAAGCCAATATCATCAGCTATGATCTGGACGAAGAAAACAACTGGCAACCCGATTTTGAAGCACTCGAACAAATGGATTTGTCAAACGTTAAACTCATGTGGGTGAATTACCCGAATATGCCGACCGGCGCCAATGGCAATATGGAGCTATTTGAAAAACTGGTGGCTTTCGGGAAAAAACACAGCATTGTGATTTGTAATGACAATCCCTACAGTTTTATCCTGAATGATGATAAGCTGAGTATACTTTCAGTTCCTGGAGCAAAAGATATATGCATCGAACTGAACTCCATGAGCAAATCGCACAACATGGCCGGATGGCGTATGGCAATGCTTGCAACAAATTCCGAATTCGTACAGTGGATACTAAAAGTAAAGTCGAATGTAGATTCGGGGATGTACCGGCCTATGATGGTAGCAGCAACGAAAGCCCTGCAGAACACAAAAGCATGGCATGATGAAATGAATGCTGTCTATGCCAAAAGGCGTGTATTGGCTTTACAAATCGTGGAGACACTGAACTGTTCGTACGATGCCAAACAGGTAGGTATGTTTATCTGGGCTAAAATACCAGACCGATACAAAGACTCGGGAGAACTCGCAGATGAAATACTGTACGGAAAAAATGTTTTTATCACTCCCGGTTTCATTTTTGGCGACAAAGGAAAACGGTATGTGCGTATATCGCTGTGTTGTCCGGAAGGAATGTTGGCGGAGGCATTACAAAGAGTTCTTCATGAACCACAAAAGGCACAAAAGGAAGACTAAGGAAACACAAAAGTTTTTCTGTAATCATTTAATAAAAACTGAATCATTAATAAAGACAAAAAACAAATATCACATATGGATAAAATGGAATGAGTAAATAAACAGCAAAATCGATTTAAAAAATTGTCTTTTGTGTTTCCTTAGTCTTCCTTTTGTGCCTTTTGTGGTTATAAAAATTAAAAAATGGAATTACAATCAATTTTACTTCCCGGCATTGACCCCAAGCGCCCATTGGTAATTGCCGGTCCCTGCTCAGCTGAAACAGAAGAACAGGTCATGGAAACTGCCCGCCAGTTGAATGCGTTAGGCATCAAGATATACAGGGCGGGAATCTGGAAACCCCGTACAAAACCAGGTGGGTTCGAAGGCATCGGGACAGAAGGACTCCCCTGGCTGAAAAGAGTGAAAGACGAATTGGGCATGTATGTCGCAACAGAAGTTGCTACTGCCAAACACGTACGTGAGGCCCTTGCTGCTGATGTGGATATGATCTGGATCGGCGCCCGTACTACTGCCAACCCTTTTGCCGTACAGGAGATTGCTGACGCACTCGAAGGCACTGACATCCCCGTATTAATCAAAAACCCTGTGAATCCAGATTTAGACCTGTGGATCGGCGCCATCGAACGCGTATACAATGCCGGTGTACGGAAAATCGCAGCCATTCACCGTGGTTTCAGCAGCTACGACAAAAAGATTTACCGTAACCTGCCACAATGGCATATCCCCATTGAGTTACACCGGCAAATGCCGGAAGTACCTATCCTTTGTGACCCAAGTCATATCGGCGGAAAAAGAGAATTGGTGGCACCACTTTGCCAGCAGGCAATGGACCTGAACTTCGATGGCCTAATCGTTGAAACCCACGTAAATCCGGAGAAAGCCTGGAGCGATGCTACTCAACAAATTACACCTGCTGTATTGGATTTCATTTTAAGCACCCTGGTAATACGTGATGCACATCAGACAACAGAGAATTTATCTGCATTACGCCGGCAGATTGACGAGTGCGACAACGACCTGCTTGAATTACTCGCCAAACGTATGCGTGTTTCAGAGGAAATCGGTCAGTATAAAAAAGAGCACAACATGCCGATTTTACAGGAACAACGATACGATGAAATCTTGCAGAAGCGTATCTCTCAGGCTGAAAAGATGGGTATGCATCCGGAGTTCATGAAAGCTGTTTTAGTAGCCATTCATGAAGAGTCGGTACGTCATCAAATGGAAATAATGAAGGCATAAGTTGCGAATATTGCACATTTTATGTAATTTTGTGCCGAAATCCATATCCTTTCTGAACAATTTCAGGTATTAATTGGTTAGTTAGAAAGGATTAACTAAAACGAATAACATGGGTAATAACTTATTAAAAGGTAAAAAAGGAATTATTTTCGGGGCATTAAATGACATGTCCATCGCGTGGAAAGTGGCAGAGCGTTGTGTGGAAGAAGGAGCAACAATCACCTTATCAAACACCCCCTTAGCCATCAGAATGGGCTCAACTGAAGAGCTGGCTACAAAGTTAAACGCCAAACTCATTCCTGCCGATGCAACCAGCGTAGAAGATTTGGAACGCGTTTTCGATGAATCGATGGAGGCTCTGGGCGGAAAAATTGATTTTCTGCTACACTCCATAGGCATGTCGCCCAACGTACGTAAAAAGCGTACTTATGACGATTTAGATTACAATTTATTAGATCAGACATTGGACATATCAGCTATCTCCTTTCATAAAATGTTGCAGATAGCCTATAAAAAGAATGCCATCAACGATTGGGGTTCTGTATTGGCTTTGTCTTATGGAGCTGCACAACGTACCATGTACGGATATAATGACATGGCGGATGCCAAGGCGATGCTGGAATCTATAGCCCGAAGTTTTGGGTATATCTATGGTCGAGCTCACAACGTACGCATCAATACGATTTCACAATCGCCGACTATCACCACTGCCGGTAGTGGTATCAAAGGATTCGATAGTTTGGTTGATTTTTCAGAACGGATGTCACCGCTTGGCAATGCAACAGCCGACGAATGTGCCGACTATTGCGTAGTGATGTTCAGCGATCTGACAAAAAAAGTAACCATGCAAAACCTCTTCCACGATGGCGGATACTCCAGTATGGGTATGAGTTATCGCGCGATGGAGCAATACATCAAGAGTTTTGAAGGGCTGAAAGATGAAGAAGGAAATATCATATTAGGATAAA
>JARKQF010000258.1 GCA_029973975.1 Paludibacter sp. | reverse complement strand
AAGTTCAATTTTTCCTTTGCAAAGAATGGAAGTTGAGCAATTCAAACTTGTTGGAATTGCCGGTGATCAGAACCGGCGTATTGCAATGGTCGAAGATATGACAAAGAAATTTTACCCTTTATCCATTGGAACACGGATAGGCATAAATAATGGGAAAGTCATAGAAATTTTATCTGATCGAGTTATTGTCGAAGAATATAAAACAAAAAAAGCAAAAAGAATTATTTTAAAACTTCATAAAAATTAAAATGAGGTAACCTGATGAAAAAATGTTTATTAAATATATTCTTAACAATTTGCTGGATATTGTCTTGTATGCCAGCCGCAATTGCAACTCCTGGTGATCAGGATAATCCCAAGACTGTTGTCACCGACACAGGATATTTGGAAAATGTTTTATTGGAGAAATTGCCGGGTAAAGAAAGAATAGCGCTTGTGGTATCCGCACAGCCGGTTGTAAGTGTTGGGAATCATACAGATGGGAAATTGCTCATTAAATTGGAAAATATGTATGTACCGGAAAATTTACGACGAAGTTTTGGAGAAAATGCTTTAAGTAATGTTTCGCGTGTAATTCCTCAACAAAAATTGATGGATGGTAAACAGTGGGCTTATTTAACCATTGATATAAACGAAGCTGTTCCTTATGCTGTAAAGCAGGAAGGTAAAATTATTTATATTGATTTTAATGTATCCGGGTTACCGGAAAAGAAAAAGCGTGTTGTTAATGCATCGTCATCAGGCAGATTACAACCGGTTAAAAAAGAAGTAATGATGAATTCGACGGATAAACTTGTCACGCTTGATTTTCAAGATGCTGATATAAAGAGTGTTTTACGGCTCATGGCGGAATATGGGAATATGAGTATAGTATCCGGCGATGACGTAAAAGGTAATGTAACTCTAACGATGAGAAATGTTCCCTGGGAACAGGCCCTGGATACGATCCTCGACGTCAATGGTTTGGCAAAGAAAAAAATGGGCAACGTTATCAGTGTCATGACTCTCGACAAAAAGAAGAAAGATGAATCTGACAAAGCCAAGGCGGAAGAAGACCAGCGTAAGGCGGAAGATCAACGGAAAGATCGAGAACTGAAACTGATGGT
>JARKQF010000237.1 GCA_029973975.1 Paludibacter sp. | reverse complement strand
GTCCACTCTTCCGGTACCAACTGCCAGCGTTTTACCTGCTCGAAATCACCAAAGAAAGCATTATATTTCTTTATTTCTTCTTCATAACGTTTCAGCACAACCTTATTCTGGATAATATCCTCATTAGAAGTGTAAGAAATATTGTGTATGCCACACCATGATTTCAAATACACAAAATCCGGTGAAATCAAGGCAGCAGCAAATTTCTTATTCTCACCCAGTACGATCATATTATCGATAAACGGCGATTCGGTAAACTTGGATTCGACAGCCTGCGGATTCACGTATTTACCAAAAGATGTTTTAAAAATACTTTTCAGACGGCCGGTAATAATCAACTGGCCTTCCGGTGTAAATTTGCCGGTATCGCCTGTATGGAACCAGCCATCGGCATCAATCACCTGTGAAGTTAGTTCCGGGTCACGATAATAACCCATCATCACATTATGACCTCGGCACATAATTTCGTCTCTCTCACCCAGTTTCACTTCTATACCGGGCAATGGCAGACCTACCGTACCGAATTTGCGACCATGTTTGCCTCGCTGACTTACCGCAATTACGGGAGAAGTTTCACTTAACCCGTAACCTTCAAATACCGGCATACCGATCGCAGAGAAGAATGAACCCATGTGAGGTTGCAAAGCCGAACCTCCCGACACCACGATATCAAAATTACCGCCAATGGCTTCCCTCCACTTGGAGAAAATCAGCTTATCGGCCAGTTTAAGCTGTTGCTTCATACACCAGCTATTACCTTCTAACTGATATTTAGTGGCTAAATTAAATGCCCAGTAATATAATTTTCGTTTGATGAAAGGCTGTTTTTTACCGGCCAAATAAAGTTTATCATAAATTTTTTCGAGCAAACGGGGCACACAAGTCATCATGGTAGGTTTTACTTCCTTGATATTTTCGGCGATAGTTGCAAGACTTTCAGCATAATACACCGACATACCCAGATATTGGTACAAATACACCAGAATACGCTCGTATGCATGGCAAAGCGGCAGGAAACTCAAAGCTGTTTTACTCCATTTGGAGGGAGTCATTTTCAGATTATCGAGCTGACTTATAAGGTTATGGTGCGATAACATCACTCCTTTAGGGTTTCCTGTAGTTCCTGAAGTGTAAATGATTGTTGCCATATTCTCCGGTTTAATGGCAGCTTTGATGCCGGATAGCGCTTCCGGAGCAGGGTTTTCTTTCCCCAGTTGAATAAGTTGATCCAAATATTTATAATCCCCGTCTTCTTCATCAAAAAGAAAAATTTCTTTCAACGTTTTAATTTCGGGCATAACCGGTTCTAATTTACGGAGCAGTGATTTCCCATCAATAAAAATCATCTTCATATCAGCATGATTAAGGATATAACGATAGTCATCCTGACTGATGGTCGGATAAATCGGAATTGAGATAGCGCCCGACTGCATGATAGCCATGTCAAGCATATTCCATTCCGGACGATTGCCACTGACAATACCTATATTATCTCCTGCTTTTACCCCCAGTTTCAACAATCCGTAACTGATATTATTCACGGCATCAATATACTCCTGTATGCTGATTTTCTTCCATGTTCCGTTTTTTTTGCTTGCCAATGCAGCATCCTGATTCGGATAATTTTCCAGATAATTATCCAGCAAATCAAATATACGCGTAACTTCCATATAATTTTCTATTAATAATTTCTTGTTTTTCAGATTAAATGAACTTTCAAAATTAGAAAAAATTATCGAATATTCATCAAAATTGTTTTTTTTTACCGTGGAGACATTGCATGCAATGTCTCTACAAAAGGCAATTGTGTGCATCACATACATCACATAACACGCATCAGATGCGCCACATAATGCGCATCACATGCACCACATAATGCGCAATAGATACATTATTTTACTTTTTGAACAATACGCGGAATGCTTCCTCTACTTTTTTCACCCGGATAATTTCCATGCTGATTTTATCGAGGTTAAGGCCTTTGAGGTCGAAATTGGGAATGATCATTTTGGTAAAACCGAGTTTCTCAGCTTCACGGATGCGTTGCTCAATGCGGTTGATGGGACGGATTTCGCCGGAAAGACCGACTTCACCGGCCATGCAAACATGCTTTTCGATGGCGATATCCACATTCGAAGAAAGGATGGCGGAGATGACAGCCAGATCGATGGCCGGGTCGTTGACTTTGATACCACCGGCGATATTAAGAAAGACATCTTTTTGCGCTAATTTAAAACCTACGCGTTTTTCGAGTACGGCAAGCAGCATATTGAGACGACGTAAATCGAAACCGGTAGAGGATCGTTGGGGTGTTCCATAAGCTGCGGAACTTACAAGAGATTGCACTTCAATTAAAAACGGACGGATACCCTCCACAGCAGAAGCAATAGCTACCCCGCTGAGTCCTTCGTGATTCTGGGACAACAACAATTCCGACGGGTTGTTTACTTCCCGCAATCCGTTATGCTGCATTTCGAAAATACCTAATTCTGCTGTACTTCCGAAACGGTTCTTGATAGCTCTTAAAATACGGTACATGTAATGCTGGTCGCCTTCAAACTGCAACACCGTATCCACAATGTGCTCCAACACTTTCGGACCGGCAATACTACCTTCCTTATTGATGTGTCCGATAAGCAGCACAGGTGTTCCGGAACTTTTGCAGTATTTCAGTAAAGCCGCGGCACACTCACGCACCTGAGATACAGAACCGGGAGAGGACTCGATGGTTTCAGTCGACACAGTCTGAATAGAATCGACTACCACCAAATCAGGATTAATATTGCTGATGTGTACGAAAATCTGCTCGAGTGAGGTCTCGCTGACCACATAGCAGTCGGCCGCATCGGAATTTAACCGTTCAGCACGCAGCTTAATTTGCTTGACACTCTCCTCGCCGGAAACATAGAGGATTTTTTTGTTGCGGATGTTCAGCACCACCTGCAACACAAGAGTTGACTTACCAATACCAGGTTCGCCGCCGATGAGCACAAGTGATCCGGGAACCAATCCCCCACCCAACACCCGGTTCAGCTCACCCGAGTGCGTATCTATTCTGCTTTCTTCGGTTGTTTCCACTTGGGAAATCAACAAGGGCTTTTCCTTTACCACCTGAATACCAGCCAGTTGCATGCTTTGCTTGCTTTCCTTGCTGATAATTTCTTCGACATAGGTATTCCATTCTCCGCAAGATGGACATTTACCTATCCACTTCGGAGAATCGTTGCCGCAGTTTTGGCAGACGTATACGCTCTTGGTTTTTGCCATTATTCACTTTTTTAAACCACAAAAGGCACAAAAGAAAAATTCATAAAACTTATCATACTTATTGAAGTTGAGAAGTTAAAAAAGTAAGGGAGTAAATCATCAAGCTGTTTCTAACAACAATTATTCGCTATTAGAAATTAGCTGTGTTATGTTTTCTTTGATTTTCTTTTGTGCCTTTTGTGGTTTATAGATCAAAATGCATCAATAATCGCTTTGAAGTCAGCTACTTTGAGCGAAGCGCCACCAATCAAACCGCCATCCACATCGGGATTAGCAAATAATTCTTTGGCATTACCGGCGTTGCAGCTTCCTCCGTAAAGTATAGAGCAATTATCAGCTACTTCCTGACCGTACTTGGCGGCTAGTGTTTGACGGATAAAAGCGTGCATTTCCTGTGCCTGAGCAGCAGAAGCCGTTTTTCCGGTTCCAATAGCCCATACTGGTTCATAAGCCAGTACAATTTTACCAAAATCTTCAGCCGATAAGGCAAACAATGAATCTACAATTTGTGATTTTACCACGTCGAAATGTTTTTCAGCTTCTCTTTCTGCCAACACTTCACCAATACAGAAGATAGGAGTCAGTTCATTTTTCAGCGCCAATTCAACTTTGGTCTTCAGCGTTTCAGATGTTTCACCATAGTAAGCACGTCTTTCAGAGTGACCTAAAATCACATAATTCGCACCGGTCGATTTAACCATGGCAGCTGAAATCTCACCTGTATAAGCGCCTGATTCTTTGTCTGCACAGTTTTGGGCAGCTACCCCGATTTTATTGGTATCGATGGCAGCAACTACGCTGGCCAGATGGATAAAGGGCGTACCGATTACCACATCGCAATTCAGCGTTACACCTTTCAGAGCGCCGTTCAGTTCTTCAGCCAACGCCAACCCTTCCTGCAGGGTTTTATTCATTTTCCAATTACCTGCTACAATGTTTTTTCTCATTTTTTTTGTTTGATATTTTATGTTTGACAATGTTGTTATTTAAATATCGTTCGTTGTAGAGACATTGCATGCAATGTCTCTACAATCGCATGCAATGTCTCTACAATCGCATGCCATTCCATTTCCCTTTTACTGTTCCACCTACCAGTTTCATCACCCCGGGATTGGCCCGTATCATGGTTTTGAGGGTAATCGGATCGGTTTTATAGAAAGGGAATGTCAACCCGTACTTCGTTTTAAACTCCTGAATATCGTGGGAGGAAGAAGCTGTCAGGGCATAGACTTTCACCTCCGGATGTTCCTTTAATTTGTTTGTAACAAAAGCCTTTACTTTTTCGATGCCTCTCTCCGAAGTTTTTTGCAGATCATACATCACAATTAAATAAGATGTACCTTCGTAATTCAGCACCTCTTCAGTTACATCCTCAAAATCAGCCGTCAGAATCACCAAATCGTGGATGGGCGGTTTGTAACCTTCCGAAACAAGTTTGGTTTCCTGGCTGACAAAGGTCCAGCTTGAATCCGGCAACTGGTCGATAGAGAATATTTTTCTGGCTCCATCCTTTTCATATACAAATTTATATTCATACACATCGCCGGGCGCATCATCAGGAACTTTCATTTCATCCGGGATATTCACCCCGATTTTATACGGACGAAAATCCAACACCGGCAAATGCGTCAGGTTATACACCATAAAGCCAAAAGATGCCACTACAAAAACCGTAATGAATCCCCATTCGACATTCGGCAGAAAAATCTTGTTGTATTTATTCTGAAAAACCAGAAGCAGTAAAGTCAGGATGAAAAAGAAAACATTTTTGTAGAAAGTCATCCAGTTACTGACTTTCAAAGCATCGCCGAAACAACCGCAATCCGTAACCGGGTTATACAAGGCAATATACAAAGTAAGTGGCGTCATAACCAGCATAAATGCAAAAGCCAGCCACGACGACAATTTGAATTTAACCTGAAAAACAAGGTTCAGTCCGATAAGCAATTCCACAGCAATCAGCAGAAATGCGGCCGGGAAAGCCAGAAAAGTCAGTCCGCCCCATATACCATCGAAAGCCGTGAGGTAATCTTCGATTTTGTAAACCGTACCCAGCGGATCCACTGCTTTCACGAACCCGGAAAAGACAAACACCAGTCCGATAAGCAATCGGTTGGCATGCAACAAAACCGGAAGCATACCGAGCAACTTACCCGATCCGGAAGTCATGGTATGTCTGCGTCTCCTTTTCAAGAATTTTCCTCCATTTTTATCAAACCGAAGACCGCGTAGTTGATCATATCAAAGTAATTAGCATCAATGCCTTCGGAAATAATCGTTACACCCTGATTATCTTCAATCTGTTTGGTACGGTAAATTTTCATGAGGATTAAATCAGTATAGGATTCCATGCGCATAGAACGCCATGCTTCGTCATAATCATGATTTTTAGCCATCATCAACTCTTTGGCCTGTTGCAGATACTTGTTATATAGCGCCAGGCCTTTGTCATAACTCAAATCATCGACCTCTGCAACACCGAGTTCCAATTGGATCAACCCAATCACACCATAATTTACGATGGCTATTAATTCCGAACGGATACCCTCATCCACCTTAGCCACACCTTTGGTTTCGATACTGCGAATGCGGTTGGCTTTGATATAAATCTGATCAGTCACTGATTTTGGGCGGAGAATACGCCAGGAAGCACCGTAGTCCTTCATTTTCTTGGAAAAAATATCACGGCAAATGGTGGCAACCTGATCGAATTGTTTGTCGGTGTGGCTCATACTGACAGCTTATTTTTTTGAGCAACAAAGGTACAATTATTTGTTGAAATGAACAATGGGAAAAATCAGTAGTCAGTTTACAGGTTACGGCCAACAGGCTATAGTCAGAAATGAATAACATCTAGCCGGGAAACTACAAGTTGGAGATTAATGACGATGCAACAACTCTTTGAATATGGTTCAAAGAATTCTGAACTGTAACTACTTTTTCTGTTTTTCCGGCACTTTATCCCGATTTTTCCTTTTTGGAGTAGAGATTTCAATATGCGTAATTGTCTTGTTCATAATTATTCGTTTTAGTCCTTGCAAAGATCGATTTTCTAAGTCGATTTTCATTCAGAAAGAAAGTTAAAACCATTAAACAACTTTAACAATCTTATATTTGTTTATTTCAAAATATCCCGATACATTTGCAGCCTTTATTCAACAGCGGTGAAATTAAACAAGGTATCAGATAAATTTAAAAGCCCAAACGAGACAGGTAAATATTCCGGTTGGATATACCTGGCCGGCATATTGATGTGTTTTTTTCCTTTTGTTTCACCGGCCATCTCTCTCAGTGCCGGATTACTCTTATCTCTGATCGGCATCCGACATGATTACTTTCACCGGTACACCGCTAAAATTCTGCAATTATCTATCGTTTTGTTAGGTTTCGGGATGAATCTAGACGATGTCATTCATGCTTCAAAAAGTGGTTTTATTGAAACGCTTGTCTCAGTTACGGCAGTCATGGTACTGGGCATTCTATTGGGCAAACTATTCAAAATAGAAAAAAACATTGCCCTGCTGATATCTACCGGGACAGCCATTTGCGGTGGCAGCGCCATTGCAGCGGTAGCACCTATCATCAAAAGTGAAAATTATCAGAATTCATTTGCCTTGATTGTTGTATTCGTTCTCAATGCTGTTGCGTTGTTGCTCTTCCCATTCATCGGACACAAACTGGGATTGAGTCAGGAAATCTTTGGCAATTGGGCAGCCATAGCCATTCACGACACTAGTTCCGTAGTTGGCGCCGGCGCTATTTATGGCGAAAAAGCCCTGCAGATAGCTACTACCGTGAAATTGATCCGTGCATTGTGGATCATCCCGCTTTCGTTGGTGATAGCACTCTTAAACAAACGCGAAGGCAATCATACCATTAAATTTCCCTGGTTTATTTTATTTTTCGTATTGGCCATTCTCTTTGCCAATTTCTTCCCTTCTCTCGAACAAAGCTACTTCCATTTCAACTGGCTGGGAAAACGCGGTATGGTAGTCGCCCTGTTCCTCATCGGTTCTAACATCACCATCCGGCAAATCAAACAATCGGGAGCTAAAAGCTTTGCCTTTGGCATCGTATTGTGGGCTGTGACTGCAATTGGATCGCTGGTATTTTTGAGTTGGTAGCTCTTATCAATATCATCCTACTACTATTTTCAGTAAAGATTTTAATATTTTCCAGCATACATCTCGGCAATTTTAAATAAGCATTTTGTTGATTAATTAACCTTATTTTAAATTACATGCAATCTATCATTGCAATTTTAAAATAATACTACTACTTTTGAAACTCTCAATGTTTTAAGCCATGACAATCATCCCCCACAACACCGATATTGCCGAAATAATCTCAGAAGTTCCTGTTATTAACAAAACTGAAGACGGTTTAGATTTATTAGGAAACCTCTATTATCAGGGGTTTGATAAAATCATCATACACGAAGAAAACATTACGCCGGATTTTTTTGTTCTTAGTACCGGAATCGCCGGTGAAATATTGCAGAAGTTTTCCACCTACCGTGTACGATTAGCGATAATAGGTGATTTCTCGAAATACACCAGCAAAAGCCTGCGTGATTTTATGTATGAAAGCAATAAGGGGAAACACGTCTGCTTTGTTGCAGATATTGAGAATGCAATTAAAATGCTTTCAAAAAAATGATAAGAAATAAGTCGGAGATCAAAAAACAAGATTCAAAAGAAAAAACTGTACTTTTTTTTGAAACACAAGATAAATTCAGAGCCTGGCTAGAACTGTACCACGAAAAGGAAACAGAACTGATTGTTGGTTATTATAAAATAGAAAGCGGGAAGCCTTCGATGACCTGGTCGCAATCAGTTGACCAGGCACTTTGCTTTGGTTGGATTGACGGGATCAGGAGATCCATTGACAAGGAAAGTTACTGCATACGCTTTACACCCCGGAGAAGTAAAAGTAACTGGAGTTCCGTCAACATCAGGAAAGTGGAAGAACTAACAAAAGCAGGGCTGATGAAGCCTGCGGGGCTGAAAATTTTTAACGAATGGCAAGATAAGAAGTCTGCAAATTATTCGTATGAAAAGGACATCATATCCCTCAATCCGGATTATGAAAAACAATTTACAGCAGACAAACCGGCATGGACTTTCTTTATAAAACAAGCACCCTCCTACAAAAAGGCTGTAATAAATTGGATCATGAGTGCTAAGCAGGAAAAAACCAGGCAACAAAGGTTGGATAAGGCAATTAAAGCAAGTAGCATGAATCAAAAAATTTATTAAGCACGCTATTATGAACGAGATCGATCAATATATTTTGCAATTCCCTGAAGAAACCCGTGATATCCTGAACAAAATAAGGGCATTAATCAAAGAAAATGCTCCTGAAGCAATAGAATCTATCGCCTATGGAATGCCGGCTTATAAACTCAATAAAAAACCGCTGGTGTATTTCGCTGCTTATAAAACCCATATAGGATTTTATGCAACACCTTCGGGACATGAAGCATTCAAAGAGGAACTATCAAAATACAAACAGGGTAAAGGTTCCGTTCAGTTCTCGCTTAATCAGCCGATTCCTTATGATTTGATTATGCGTATGGTGAAATTCAGGGTGTCGGAGACATGCGACTCAAGACACTGAAAATATGCAATGGCGGAATTGGGATATTGATAAAATTACTGAGAATCGGGAATCTTTGACAGGAAATCTATAATCCCGCACGCCATGGCATAAAAACCATTATTATCGAAACCAGAAATATAATCATTTGTATTTTTTCAGATTATTTGACAACCACCATCAACCAATATAAATTAAATTTGCACCTTGTTTCGTTTACATTTTATATTACCTGATCCACAACTTGAACAGATATGTCTGAAAAATTTTTTAACCGGTACCGCATACCTTCAGCCCGCATGCAACATTGGGATTATAGCTGGAATGCACCCTATTTTATTACCATCTGCACACAACATCGCACTTGTTATTTCGGAAAAATTTTTAATGGAGAAATGATATTGTCGGAATTAGGAAAGATTGCACTTCAATGTTGGATAGAAATTCCGTTACATTTTCCACACATTCATTTAGGCGCATTTGTGGTTATGCCAAATCATGTCCACGGTGTTGTCATCATTGACAAACCTAATGATGGACGAAATGATATATTTGATAAACATTCGGTTACAATATGCGAAAGGGAAATTATAGAAAATAAAAAAATCAATGATGATGGGAACAACATAAACGGTTATGCAACCAACAATAACGAAATTACAATCAACAATAATGATGGGGAAAATATTATTAACAACAGGGAAACCATTATTAACAATGATGGGGAAACCATTATTAATAACAATAGGGAAACCATCATTAATAACAACAGGGAAACCATCATGGTAGAGACAGGGCATGCCCTGTCTCTACAGGCCACGACATCGTCACAACACAACCAATTAAACAATTCAATTGGAAAAAATCGATTTCAAAACATCGGTAAAAATTCATTGTCATCAATCATTGGTTCATATAAATCTGCCGTTACAAAAAACGCCCGTATAATTGATCCCAATTTTGCATGGCAAACCCGTTTTCACGAACACATCATCCGAAACCACCAATCGTTTGTGCGCATTGGACAGTATATTATTGAAAATCCGGCGAAATGGAATAATGATCAATTTATGAATCGGTAAATATCCATTCGGATATATTTGTCGGGCAACGTAAAAATTGGGTATCAGAAAACGTAGGGACAGTGGCGGGTATGTTAGGTAACGTAGGGACGACGGCGGATACGTTGGGACAGCGGCGGATACGTTGGGTAACGTTGGGACGACGACGGATACGTTGGGTAACGTTGGGACGACCCCGGGTAACGTAGACACAGGGCATCGGTAACGTAGAGACAGGGCATGCCCTGTCTCTACAATTTACCAAAATACATGGCAAACGACCGGTACAGGAAATGCGACCATTTACCAAAGGGCACAATGATTAATGCCCATTGTACCAATACGGTAAAATGAAAAACATACAACCATTTATTGGTTTCTAACCACGACATGTCCTGAAAGAATTTTACCAGAAAAGTTGTTAGTCCCATCAGCAGTAACCAAATAACAAAAAACCAATCGGCTGGTTGCGATTTTTTGGTGAGCGTGGAGGTTTTGCGAACTCGGTGCGATACAAAATCGATGGTCACGATAAATACCACGGCACTGAGCACGTAACCTAAAATATGCACGAACAGACTTTCTGTCGAAAACCAGTTGAGAAAAACAGTGGTGAACAGCAGCGACAAATAAGCAATAACGAGGATAAAATGCTCAAACCAGCGCAGGCGGTTATCATCACAACTTAAAGATTGTTTCTGAGTAAACATGTGCACAAACAACTCGCCGAGCGAAGTCACATATTTTTTCAATGGCACTTTCACTCCGGGTTTCAGTATAGTAAAATACCACATCCGGATAAGGTTGGGCAGTAAAACAACCACACCCACCGTTCCAATAGCAACTTTTTCGAACACATGCCCGACTTCCATCAAATGCGCCAAGTTGAAATCCTGCCGGATGGCATACAACAGCACCCCTAACATGGTCAATACAAATGCTGTTATTGTGAACGGAAGCGACTTATACAGCAAACCGGCCATACCGGTCCAATCATATTTAGCCATCAGCCAACGGCGGAGACTCATCATCAACTCGCCCGGATCGGCTTGTCGCGGACAATTCGTGGTACATTCGCCACAAGCATAACATTGCCAGGGCTTCAGCGATGATTTTATTTCATCTTCCAATCCAAGCGTTGTAAATCGCACCATCTCCCTCGGGAAAGAGCTTTCAGCTGTGGAAAGCGAACAAATTGCCGTACAGTTACCGCAATTGTAACACGCGCTAAAGTCCTTTTCTCCGTATTTATACAGTTCCGACACAAAATCGGGATTCACTCTTGCCATACATCAATGATTTTTAACTTTGTAATAAAAATAGAGTTCCTTTTCATCCATTCCGGCAGGTTGCACGATGCCATATTTATTCATCGTCATCAAGTGCCAGGTCACCAATTCCCTGCTGAGTCTCGAATTTTCTGCTATCTGCGGAATGGTATTCTGTTCGCTGCTCATGCCTGCCAAAATCTCTTTCCAAATCTGTGGATATTCTTTCATCTGTGTTACAGGATCTTGTCCTGTTTCTTCTTCCTCGTGCTGCCGTTCCGGAATATCAAACTGAGTCGTGAAACCATCAATCATAGATTCAATTTCATTGTCGGTAAACTGCGCTACCTCGATGGCATTTTCGGGACATACCGGGGCACAAATACCACAGCCCGTACAAACTGCTTTATTAACTGCCGCGATACGTTTTCCACCCGCTTCGACCTCTTTCAGCGCTGTATAATCACATACATCAGCACATTTTCCACACCAGATACAGGCATCGGGATTGATGCGCGCGATAACCGGATCGACCGAAATGGTATCTTTCGACAACAGGGTATTGACTTTGGCTGCCGCAGATAAAGCCGACTGCACCGACTCGGTGATGTTACGTGGTCCCTGACAGCTACCGCCGATGTATACCCCTTTAATAACTGTCTCCACCGGTTTCAATTTCGGATGTATCTCGTTGAAAAACTTATCGTTACCAACCGGTATTTTCAGATGTTCTGATATCCGGGCGGAATCTTCACGGGCTACCATACCAGTCACCAACACCACCATATCCACCGGAATTTCAATTTCTTTTTTGGAAGTAAGATAATCTTTCACCTTCACCAGCATCTTTTTTCCCTCCGCCGAAACAACCGGCAGCTCTTTTTCTTCGTATTTCAGGTAAACATCACCCTGCCGGCACGATGCTTCGTACATCACTTCATGTTTTCCATAAGTCCGGATGTCCCGGTACAGGTGATAAGTCCGGATACTTTTAAATTTCTCCTTCAGCTGAAGGGAAGTATGCACCGCCGCGTTGCAACAGGTACGTGAACAATATTTATTTTCACCCTTGGTCTGACGACTTCCCACGCAATAGATAAACGCGACACTCCCGACCGGTTTATCCTGATAAATCAATTCACCCTCGCTCTTTTCCATCAACTCGTTAAATTCGGGAAGTGTGATGACCTGCGGAAACTGTCCGTAACCATACTCCCCTTCTTTCGGTTGATAATGATCGAAACCCGTTGCCACCAAAACCGAGCCTACGATGAAAGTCAGATGCTCATCTTCTTTTATCTGACTTACATTCGAAGTATTCAAATGGCGGGGTTTAACTTTGATATCTACCTGAAAATTACCCAAGCTACCGGAAACCTTGTCTAAGGTTGCTCCCGTGAAAAGGGTGATGTTATTCCGGGATTTAATTTGCTGATACAGTTTGTCGACAATTTGTTTCCCTTCCTGTCCGGTCATAAAAACCTTGCCTGCTTGCGCAACATGACCGCCCACACTGAATTCCTTCTCGATGAGAAAAACCTCGTGACCATTGTTGGCGAGCTCGATAGCTGCTTTCATCCCCGACACACCGGCGCCGATAACCAATACTGATTTTTTGATTTCAACTTCGATATTGTCCAGCGATTCGGAATGAATAACCCTATTTATACCCGCACGGATAAGACCGGCAGCTTTCACAGTAGCTTCTCTCGGCTTATCGGAATGAGGCCAGGAACATTGTTCCCGTACGTTCACCTGCACATAATTCATCGGATTTAGCCCGGCCCGGACAGCCACATTGCGGAAGGTATGCAAATGCAGTTTCGGGGAACAGGAAGCCACTACGATACTATCCAACTGATTTGCCTGAATATCGGCTATCATGTCCTTTTGATTGGAATCGGCACAAGCAAACATAACGTCCTTCGAAACCACGATGTTTTCTTCCTTGTGAAACATCTTCCCGAGTTCAGCCACATCGACGTAGTCGGAAATATTACCGCCACAATGACAAATATACACACCTATTCTCTTCTTCATATCAACGGATTACTTTAAAAGTTTTTACTTTATCACGGGGAGTTGCAGAAGCTAAAGTATCTTCAACCCTTCCTCCATGCAGGTAAGAAGCCACTTCGGCAGCAGCACATCCGGCCGACAATATTGAATCCGGAATATCTTTTGGTCCTGATGCTGCACCCGCTACAAATACACCCGGAATATTTGTCTGTGCCGGGTTAGTAAGTTCATCCGGCTGCATCACGAAACTAAACCGGTCGAGTTCCAGTCGTTGTGCAGTGAACATATCCGGTATTTTTTTATTAGGAATAACTCCGGTAGAAAGCACCACCAAATCATGTTTTGATTCTTTCACGATACCTTTGGTAATGTCTTCATAGCGTAAAATCAAATCACCCGATCCGTTTTCATTTTCACAAATAGAAGCAACTTTGCCTTTCACAAAATTCACTCCCATCGATTTGGATTCACGGAAAAATTCTTCGTAACCTTTTCCAAAAGCCCGAATATCAATATAATAAATCGTAATATCAGCCATTGGCAATGCACCCATCAGTAACTGAGCCTGTTTGATGGAATACATGCAGCAAATCTGAGAACAAATAGGATTATTGGCACAATCGCTTCCACAGCCTCCATTTTCGATGGATGAATCACGTGAACCGGTACAGAGCACATAAGCGATATTATCCGGCGCCTTGCCATCACCCGGTCGCAGCAGACTGTTAAAAGGACGTGTCGGCGCAATGAGGCGATCCATCTGCATGGAATCAATTACATTAGGATATTTAGCATAACCATATTGCGGTTTTCCGCTTGGCGGGAACAGACTGTAACCGGTTGCCAATACGACTGAACGCGCTTTCAGACGTTTTTTAACAACCTTCTGACTAAAATCAATAGCGTTTGAGGGACAAGCTGCCACACACTGATGACATTCCCGGCAGTTGCTGCAATCCAGGCAGCGATTTGTCGCTTCTTTGAGTTGTGCTTCTGAATATACCTTTTCAACTTCCTCCCACTGTCTGCCACGTATCCGGGCATCCAGCAATATCGGTTCTACAGGGAATTTTTGTGCTCCTTTGTATTTTTTGATGATGGGTTCTTTGTTGACAGCCGGTAATTTATCACCATCCTCAAAATCATGCATATTGAACCCACGCAACAACTTATCCATATAAAATGCAGCTTTGCGTCCCTGACCGGCTGCTTCGATGAGTGTTGTAGCACCGGTAGTTGAATCACCACCTGCAAAAATATAATCCACATTTGTTTGCAGTGTTTTCGCATCAGCTTTGATGGTACCATTTTTATTCATTTCCACCTGACCGGTAAAAGGCGCCGTGGTAGGTCTCAATCCGATTGCTTCGATTACAAAATCGACCGGTTCGGTATGTTCAGAATCTTTAATTGCTTCTGTGGTTCGGCGTCCATCACTTCCTTTCTCGCCCAACTTCATCTTAGTAAGCTGAACTGCAGATATCCGACCATTCGTTCCGATATACTTCACCGGATTGCGTAATACCCGTATTTCAACACCTTCTTCTTCCGCTTCCCGTATTTCCGGTTCAAAACAAGGCATTTCTTCCCGGCTTCTTCTGTAAATAACCGAAACGGAAGCTGCACCACAACGCAAGGCTGTGCGCGCCGCATCAATAGCGGTATTTCCACCACCGATTACCATAACTTTCTTGCCGGTTAGGTCTTCTTTTTTACCAATATTCGCTTCCCGAAGAAAATCCATACAACCTACGACACCTTCGAGGTCGCAACCTTCGATATTGGATTTTGTGCTTACATGGGTACCGACTCCGACAAAAACCAGATCGAAACCAGCTGCTTTCAGACCATGCAAATCATCAATTTTACGATTACACTGAATTTCAACCCCTACCGCAGTTACATTTTGCACATCACGATCTACGACATCTTTCGGCGCACGATACTCCGGAAGTGCCAGTCGCAACATCCCTCCTGCCCCGGGTGCTGCTTCAAAAATTGTCACCTGATGTCCTTTCAGCGCCAGATGATAAGCACAGGTTAATCCGGCCGGACCAGAACCGACTACCGCGACTTTCTTTCCTGTTTTTTCTTTGATTTCAACTGCTGGTGCTTCGGGATATTTTTCATAATACCAATCCGCGAAATATCTTTTGATGCGACGGATATCTACGCCACCTTCCAGTGAAGCGCGACTGCACGCATTCTCGCAGGGCGCATAGCAGGCACGTCCCAGACTGCCCGGGAAAGG
>JARKQF010000233.1 GCA_029973975.1 Paludibacter sp. | reverse complement strand
AAATTTCATTCTTAGATCGGGAACATGGTATTCCATCAACGTGGTGGCATTCTCGAAACCGGTTGCCCATACGCTATCACGTTTTTGACAGTAATAGTACCGGGTATGATGCTCCATGCCGCAAACCGTATCCATGCGGGTGCTGTCGGGAATGAAATACTTCAGAGGATATTCCTCATTTACCGGTTGCAACATGCGAAAGTCCCAGATCAGGTTCTTGCCGGAACTTCCGGGATCTTTGAATTCAACCTGTTGTTTGATGAGCTGATCGGAGGCGCGATAAGCATTTCGTTCATAACTAATTTTTTGCGCGTATAATGTGGAAATGATACCCATATAAAAGAGTAACAATAATGTTTTGAACATAAATTCTCTATTTTTCATGTTGCTTTTTGTTTAGTGGTACATTCAAGCTAATAATGCAACTTTTAATTACACTTATGGAAATATTTGAACTTCAATTTAAAAATCCGCGGATGAACCGATTAAACTAGACAGATTTCAAAAACCTGTCTGGCTTGGAGAAAACCCCAGTTCTTACCTGTTTTCTAATAATCTTATCTTTTCATTCTGCTGGTCAATCTGCTTTTGTTGTTCAATGATGTATAGTGTCAACTCTTCCACCTTTTGTAGTAGTTTGTTTTGCATCTCACTTATGCTCAATCCTTTCTCTTCCACCTGCGCTGCCGAAGGAATGCCTGGTAGGTGTTTGTTAGTTCTGACAAATTGTTCCACTTCATGAAGGGGTTTCAGACGGTAGTCCGGTTCAAAAACATAATCAGCCAAAGGGCCAGTCAAAGCCACGATAACTTCTTTAGCGTGTATTTTCCCGTTCACGGTTAGCATTTCATCAGGAGTAGTGGTGCCTATGCCTACTTTTCCATCATCCATAATGGTAAATCGATTGTTGCACAAACCACCTGTTGTACAACCAATATTGTCGTATGCCCAGAATTGTAATGAGTTTCCGTAACTTCCTCCCATGTTGTAAATTCTCCAAACAGATGCCTGGCCTGGTTCAGTTTTGGCTCCGTTGCCTAAGCTAATTGTTCCTCCAATATCTATATTTGACCTTGTTACAATTAGTTCATCATTGGTTTGGATTTTTCCTGCAACATCCAGTTTGTATAATGGATTAGATATCCCGATTCCGATATTGCCATTTCCTTTTATTCTCATAATTTCACCAACTCCATTAGATAGTGAGTTTGTAAATATTAATGACTTTGATGCGTCTGAAACAGAAAATCGCATACCTTGAAATACTCCATCATAACCAACAATTCCTCGTCCGCCTTGAAACAAAATTGTAGCTGATTCAGAGACCGTTCCGTTAGTTGTTGTGACATAAGCCAAACTACCCGGATTGCCTGTAATATGAAGTCTTGTATTAGGGGTTGCGGTTCCTATTCCCACATTTCCCATAAGTGTAGAACTTCCACTTACTTTCAGCTTGCCATTGTTTACCTCTACATCACCGCCAATACCTACTTTCCCATTTACATCTTCAATAACCAACTTTGACCAAGTTCCCCATGTTGAATCGGCGGGCCATCCTGTTCTGTAAAAAACACCTCCATCATTAAAACTCAATTGGTGATGTTTGTTTCCCGAGTTATCCATCATTGCCCATGGAGCAATTGTTAACAAGCCAGAGAACATACCCATTCCCGGTACCCCAATAGTTCCTCTGGTTTTGAATTCAGCTTTTACTTCACGACTGAAACCATTTGGTCCGGTGTTAAGGTATCTGGTGTCTGCAATTGAAAGCTTTGTTGCCGTTTGCGCCATTAAGGAAATAAATGAGCATGTAATGAAAAAATAAATGATTGCAAGTTTTAATTTTTGTTTTTTCATAATTTACAATTTTATTCTTATATGATTTTTATTCTTAATTTAGAATTATGCAACTCAAGGTTAATCTCCAGATTATTAACTCCCTTAGCCTCTAACCACTATTCTTTAATCACCTTGAATTCCTTCCGTTTCTCGCCCTCCTGAACCCTTAAAATATACCATCCTTTGGGTAAGCAGTCATATCGATGGGATTTATGCCTTGCCTTGCCCTTGTAGAGCACCGTCCCCTGCCCGCTGTAGAGCGTCAGCCGGATGTCCTCATCCCAATCGCCACCGGTGATTTCCACACCCAAAGCGCCTTTGGTGGGGTTGGGGTACACGAGGATACTTCTTTGGTCGAGCACGTCCTCGACCACCATGCTATTAGTTGGTTGACCTTTTATGTTTTGTGAAAGTGATACGACTTCCCGGAAAATACGGTTGCCTGCGTAGTCGTAGTAATAACTAATGGTTTGAGAATGGATTTGTAAAATGACTGCGATAAGGAACATCAACAGAGCCGGCAGTCGTTTGATAGCTACTTGATTTGACTTCATGATAGGTTAACAATGTAGATTTGAATGTGATTTTTCGATATTTGTGCAATCATTCTATATATAAAAAATGATGCACTGCAATATTATACATAATTATTTGTATATTTTGCAGCAAGAATCTAACAAGTCTGTTAAGAAAGCCAAATACAAATCGACATTGTATTTTAATGGTTTGATTAACAGTCGTTAACTTAAATTGATTGTTTCACAAATAAAACAGGTGTTTAGGGAATATTAGTTTTTAGGGGGGGGGATTTTTGTTTTATTAATAAACGGGAATTCCGATTATTTTGTTTTTGCTCTTCTGTCATTAGCTTTAATGATTTCTCAAATAAAATTTGTTACTTTGTGTTGACTAATTAATTACATCTTACAATTAGCGTAACGGATAAATTATGGAAATCATCTTGATAATTATAGGTATTGCAGCAGGCGCCGTCATCGGCTATCTATTTGCGAGGTCAGTTTCATCCAATGTAATTCAGGCTGAACGGATAAAATATGCTGAAACAGACCGTGAGTTTGCCGCCTTCAAAGCGAGGATGGAGAATGAAGTTGAAAACGTGCAGAAACAGATGTCGGAGAAGCAGCAGGAAATACAAACTGTTGTGGAGAAAATGGCCGTAAAAGATCAATTGCTTGGTGAGCAAAACGTAAAAATAGCGGAGAAAGAAGCTGAAATAAAGACTTTGAAAGAAAAACTGGATACTTTAAAAGCGGAAATTGACAAAATTGGCGAAAAATATGCTGCTGAATTCAAGAACCTGGCCAACGAAATTCTGGAAGACAAATCCCAGCGGTTTACGCAAAAGAACAAAGAAAACCTGGAAGCCATTCTCAAGCCCCTGGATGATAACATCCGGGAATTTAAGAAGACGGTCTCCGATGCCTATCAAACTGAAGCTAAAGAACGCTTTTCTCTTGGGAATGAAGTGAAAAAACTGGCAGAGCTAAATCAACAGATGAGCGAAGAAGCCCGAAATCTTACCAGGGCTTTAAAAGGAGAGGCAAAAACGCAGGGCGACTGGGGAGAAATGATTTTGGAGACTATATTGGAAAAATCGGGTTTGCGGAAAGATGAAGAGTACTTTATGCAGGAAGAGTTGAAAGATGAATCAGGAAAGCCTTTGCGGTCAGATTCGGAAAACAGGAAAATGCGCCCGGATGCCATCGTGAAATACCCGGATAACCGTTCGGTTATTATCGATTCAAAGGTGTCGCTGAATGCGTTCACCCGCTATGTGGAAGCCACCGATGCGGATGTACAGCAAAAAGAACTGGAGGCACATGTTGCCGCGGTGAAAAACCATGTGATTGCGCTGAGTGCTAAAGGATATGATGATTATGACAAAGCCCTGGATTTTGTGATGATGTTTATTCCCAGTGAACCGGCTTATATTGCCGCGATGCAGGGAGATAGTAATCTATGGTCGTTTGCCTACGAAAAAAGAATTCTGCTGATGAACCCCACAAATCTCATTACCTCACTTAAACTCATTGTGGATTTATGGAAACGTGAATACCAGAACCGGAATGCACAGGCCATTGCCGACAGAGGGGCTTTGCTTTATGATAAATTTGTAGGTTTTATTGAGAACCTGCAAGACGTGGGTGATAAGCTAAACAAGGCTGAGACTGCATACCAATCAGCATTCAAACAGCTTTCTTCCGGTCCGGGAAATCTGATAACGCAAGCAACTGAACTGAAAAAACTGGGCGTAAAATCTAAAAAACAATTGGCTAAAGACCTGATTCAGGAAGAATGAAGGTTAACGAATAGTCAATAAATAAAAACGAAAAGCATGAAGAAACAACAAATCAAACATTTTGTAAAGCCGAAAGTCACTCGGAAGAAGAAAGAAGATATCGGTTTGTCGCCTTATGCAGTAGTGTTCCGCGGAGAGAAGAGGATGGAGAAAACGCTTATCAACGCGATGGATTTTGATTTGGAGGAGGTCCGGGAGTTTGAAATTACGACTCCGGATCAACTCCGGGATTTGCACAGAAGAACCAATCTCAGCTGGATCTTTGTGAACGGAATACACGACGTCTTACGACTTGAGGAAATTGCCCGTGAATTCGAGATTCCGAACAACATCCTTTCAGATATACTGAATCCATCTTTGCGCTCGAAAGTAGAGGTGTTCGATAAAGGAATATTTGTTACCATCAAATTATTGCAATATCAGGAAAAAACAGATCAGGTAACCATAGAAAACCTGAGTTTAATTATAAGTGAAAATACACTTATTTCTTTCAGGGAAGAAGCGGGGCCTGTCTTTGAGCCGATTAGAGAACGTATCAGAAAATATAACAATAAAATCCGCACTTCAGGATCCGACTATCTTGCTTTTACTCTACTGGATGTGGTGGTGGATAACTACATCTATATTTTAGGTGCTCTTGGTGAAAAAATTGAGATTCTTGACGATAGGATGACCACAAATCCTCATAAAGAATTGCTCGACGAGATTAATATATTAAAACGGGAAATAAACTTTTTGCGTAAGAGCATCCTTCCGGCCAAAGAAATGATTCTTTCACTGGCGAAACTGGATGTTGAATTTTTGCAGGATATTAACAGGCTTCATTTCAGGGAGTTGCAATATAACATCAATGAAGCTACCGAGTTGTCGGATAGTTACAGGGAAATTCTCTTTGACCAGATTTCAATTTATCATACCATTGTCAGTACCCGGTTGAATGACATCATGCGAACCCTGACTATTTTCTCGGTGATTTTCATCCCTTTGACCTTTATCGTAGGGGTTTATGGCACTAATTTCGATGTTTTGCCGGAACTTCACTGGAAAAACGGCTATTATATCATGTGGGGTGTAATGGTGGTCATTGCCCTCGCGATGCTTATTTATTTTAGCCGGAAGAAGTGGTTTTAACTTTAACCAGATAAGTCATAAAAGAACATATAAGTAAATACCTTAAATCGTATGAGGATTGTACGGAATATTCTGATATTATTTTTTTGTACAAGTGTGTTTTCTGTAGCTCAGGATTTTACGCCTATAGTTAAGCAATTTGGGAAACAGGATTATGGAGCTTCTAACCAGAATTGGTCGGTAGCACAGGATAGTCGCGGACTCATGTATTTTGCCAATAATCAGGGTTTGTTGCAGTTTGACGGTAATTTATGGGAATTGTTTCGCATGCCTCAGAATAAGCTGGTGCGCTCGGTTTATATTGATAAGCAAGATCGGATCTATGTGGGTTCGTTTGAAGAGTTTGGTTATTTCGAGAAGCTGCATAATGGTAAATTGATGTATCATTCGCTGTCGGACAGTTTAAAAGGCTATTCGATGATGAATGATGAGATATGGACCATTCTTGAAGTTAATAATACTGTTATTTTTCAGAGCTTTACCTCTTATTTTACATTCAGGAACGAGCTGGTTTCAGGTCATCGTCAGCCGGTTACTTTCCTGTTTTTTAGTGCTTTCGGGAATGATGTGTTGGTCAATACCAAACAGCATGCCTTAAGCAGGCTCGATTTAAAGAAACATCTGTTGACCCCTTTTCCTCAGGAACCTGTGAAAGGGGAAATTCTGACGATTCTTCCGTTGGATGCTAAACAATATGTTGCGGTTACTATTAATGATGGATTGTATCATTTCGATGGAAAGGCTTTTTCAAGGTTTGGTACCGACGCCGATGATTTGTTGGGTCAGGTGGTGGTTAACCGGGCTGTCATCACTCCGGATAAGAATATCCTGTTGGGTACTATTCAGCATGGTGTCATTGCTTTTAATAAAGAAGGGAAAAAACTTTGGATGCTAAACCGTTCGAACGTATTACAAAATAATACGGTATTGGGAATGTTGATCGACAAAAGTGGAAATGCATGGCTTGCCCTCGATAAAGGGATTGCTTACCTGCAGTTGAATTCAGATATCCGGTTTATTAATTCTTTTGATCCGCCGGTCGGTGCGGTATACGATGTAAAAATAAGAGGTACAGAGATTTTCCTGGGAACAAATCAGGGACTTTTTAAGGGAGAATTTCAGAGAAATACGATTCGTAACATTTCACCGGTTCATCCGGTAAAAGGTCAGGTTTGGAATATTTCTGTACACGACAACCAATATTTTGTCGGGAATAACGATGTTGGTTATCAGCTTGGGAACGGGGGGCCGAAATTTAGCTCTCCTGTTCAGGGAGGGTTTTGCCTGAAAAAAGGTATCATCCATGGGCAGGAAGTGCTGGTAGAAGGTACCTATACACAATTGGGCATTTATCTGAAAAAGAACGGAACCTGGCAATTCAGTCATACTGTTGAAGGCTTTGTGAATCCTTTACGCTATCTGGAAATTGATTATACAGGCAGGATTTGGGCAAGCCACTTACACCAGGGATTATTTTCGATCGAGTTGAGTCACGACCTGAAGAAGATTGACCGGATGAATACATATAATTCGCTTGATGGGGTGAATAAATATAATATCAATGTATTTTCTGTAAATAACAGGGTAGTGTTTACAGATCACCATGCCTTTTATACTTATGATGATATTGAAAAACAGATCATTCCGTATAAGGAATTAAATGAGAGTCTGGGTCATGCTGCATCAGCTTTTCGTATAACGCATTTTAAATCAGATTATTATTGGTTTATAAGAGATACGGAAGCTTCTCTTTTCAGGATAAAAGAAGGGAAAGCCGAATTGGTGGATGTTGTGCAGTATTCTCTGTTTAAAAAT
>JARKQF010000147.1 GCA_029973975.1 Paludibacter sp. | reverse complement strand
TTGTAATGGTTGATCATCATTTTGAGAAATGTGCATTGTATTTGTGAGATTTGGCTTGGTATAAATACATTATAACATTGTAAATCAATTAATTAGATAATATTCGGACATGACCGAGTTACATATAAACACGCTCTGTTGTAAAAATCTTGTTAATAAAGGCTCAGGCGCTACGAGTTTTAGATACGTAAATGATGGTTCCCTACTACAAGGCCATGTTTCAATAAATAGTACAAAAACCCTTTTTCAAAACGGAGTCAAAATGGGCTTTAACGATCAATGTTTCTTAAAAAACGATTGTAACATATCAAACAACGAAATATGCTTATTCAAAGTATGCGACTCTGCAACATGCAGAATAAACACATCCGATAACACAAGAATAGACAATACCCACATCGCAGACTGCAACAATCCTAATTTCCCATTCGCAAATTCTTTTACCAAACAAGTTTGTTGCAAATTCGAACCACTACGCGAAATCTGCAGCGACGGAATAGACAACGACCAAGACGGATACATCGACTGCGCAGACAACGATTGCAACAATTGGACAATCAGCAACCCCACACCCCCCCCCATTATGCACAGGCTCACCATACAACTCAAGCAGTTGCGTTGTGAGTTACACCACAAACCCCCTCACACGCGCACCCATCGTAACATACAACACAAGTTGCTACGGACAACCACCAAATATAGAGGGTTATTATTTTTATTGTGGATATCAAAAAGTAGCACCAGCCAACAACAATCCAGGCTTATGCTGCCCAACAGGAACATACCCAAGATTTAATCCAGATAGTGGAGAATGGTTTTGTCAGGATTCAGACTTATGCGGCGTAACCGATCCGGATGATGAGTGTGATTTTGATTTTGACCTAGAAAACCCCCAATGGCTAAATAGCTATTATGAAGGAACAGGAGACAACAAATGGTGCCAAAGCAAATTCCCTTATTTTTATACTCCGGATACTATTCCTTATGCACCTCGTAGAAGCACAGGCTGCTGCCTAACCAACATGGACGGAACAGTCGACTACTTCACAGCCGAGCCTAATGTCAAGATTTTCGGCTACACCCGATATTGCGGAGACGGAATCATAGATCCTAACGAAGAATGCGACGGCAACACACTCTCATGCACAGAACACATAAGTTGCGCACCCGGACATATTGCTACTGGAACACCCACCTGCACAAATTGTCAGGTTAACACAAATACTTGCTCTTGCACAGAAAACACAATCATAATCGACTAAAAAAAA
>JARKQF010000146.1 GCA_029973975.1 Paludibacter sp. | reverse complement strand
GTTGCTCCTCAGCAGAGCCTAACTCCGCTTCAATATGATGCCACAAAGATAAAATTAAAAAGTGAAAATTTTACAGAATTATTAAACAACAAAACAACAACTGTAAACAAATTTCAGGACGATACACAATGCATTGCGTCTCTACAACCAATTAAACATAAAAAATCATGAAAACGATCATCAAATTAACAATTTTATCATTGATCATGCACAGTTGCACGAACAGAACAAATATTGAATATCCCGAAACAAGGCAAGATACCATCGTAGATAATTACTGGGGAACGCAGGTTCCGGACCCGTATCGTTGGCTGGAGGATGATCGTTCGGCAGAAACAGAGGCATGGGTGATTGCTCAGAATCAGGTAACATACAGTTATCTCGAGCAAATTCCTTTCAGAAATAAATTGAAAGAAAGATTCACAGAACTAATGAATTACCCTAAATATGGATCTCCGAAAAAGGTAAACAATAAATATTATTTCTATAAAAACGATGGTTTGCAGAACCAGAGTGTATTGTACGAACTCGACTCGCTCACTGCAGAACCAAAAGTGTTACTCGACCCGAACAAATTATCGGAAGACGGTACCGTAGCCTTATCACAGGCTGCCTTTTCGAAAGATGGTAAGTATTTGGCCTACAGCATCGCAAAAAGCGGCTCCGACTGGAACGAAATTTACGTGATGGATGTTGCCAGCCGTAAATTGCTGTCCGACCACATCGAGTGGGTTAAATTCTCGGGTATTTCCTGGCAGGGCGATGGTTTTTACTATTCTGCTTACAGCAAACCTGAAGCCGGAAAAGAATATTCCAACAAAAACGAATACCACAAGGTGTTTTATCACCAACTCGGACAAGCACAGGACAAGGATAAAATCATCTACGAAAACAAAGAATTTGCACTCCGGAATTGTGGTGCCGGCGTTACCGAAGATGAAAAATTCCTGTTCATCTTTGAAAACGAATCTACTTCCGGTAATTCGTTGCTGATGAAAGACCTCACAAAAGCCAATGCGAAACCTGTATTGATAGCTCCGGGTTTTGAATCGGATTTCAGTATCATCGACCATTATCAAGGTAAAGTTTTTGTTCTCACCAATTACAATGCGCCAAACCAACAGCTGATGGTTTTCGATCCGACCAAACCGCAACTCGAAAACTGGCAAACCCTGATACCTGAAACAGAAAACGTACTGGAATCGGCTTCCATCATTGGTGGAAAATTGTTCCTGAATTATTTGCAGGATGCATCGCATCATTTATATGCCTATGATACAAACGGAAAGAAACTTTTTGAAATCGAGCTGCCCACCATCGGAACAGTAGGTATTTCAGGCAACATGGACGAAAACGAAGCGTTCTACACCTTTACCTCCTACACCTTCCCTCCTACCATTTACCGGTATGATGTGGCTGAAAACAAAGCAGAGCTCTTCCGCAAATCGGAAGTTTCATTCAACTCAGATGATTATGTGAGCGAACAGGTATTCTATACCTCAAAAGACGGAACTAAAGTTCCCATGAGCATTACCTATAAAAAGGGAATGAAGCGAAACGGCAAAAACCCGGTGATGTTGTATGGTTATGGAGGTTTCAATATCAGCCTGTTGCCCTCTTTCAGCATTACCCGCATACCGTTTCTCGAAAAAGGCGGCATCTATGCCATTGCCAATTTACGGGGTGGTGGCGAATATGGAGAAACCTGGCACAAGGCCGGCACCAAGATGCAAAAACAAAATGTGTTCGATGATTTCATTTCAGCAGCCGAATACTTAATTGCCGAGAAATACACCAATCCGAAAAAATTAGCTATCAATGGCGGTTCAAACGGCGGTTTATTAGTAGGTGCTGCCCTGACGCAACGTCCGGATTTATTCGCAGTGGCTATCCCGGAAGTAGGCGTACTCGACATGCTGCGTTATCAGAAGTTCACCATCGGCTGGGCTTGGGCGACTGATTATGGTACCTCTGAAGAAAGCAAGGAAATGTTCGAATACCTGCTGGGCTATTCACCCCTGCACAACCTGACAAAAGGAACGGATTATCCTGCGACCCTGGTTACTACCGGCGATCACGACGACCGGGTTGTTCCGGCGCACTCATTCAAGTTTGCAGCAACTTTGCAGGCGGCCAATTCAGGCAAAAACCCAACGCTCATCCGTATTGATGTGAAAGCCGGACACGGAGCCGGAAAACCCATCAGCAAAATCATCGATGCACAAACTGATGTGTGGGCGTTTGTGATGGAAAATCTTGATATGAGGTATTAGTGGTTAGTAGAGACGCACTGCCGTGCGTCTATTAGCGAATAGTGAAATGGCCATGTGCAGACATATATGAGGTTGCCACGTCGTTCACATAGTGAACTCCTCGCAATGACAGACCGTAGACTGTAGACTGTAGACTAAAAAAAA
>JARKQF010000219.1 GCA_029973975.1 Paludibacter sp. | reverse complement strand
ATATTACTTTCCTTGCCGTGAGCAACAGATGTGTGGCAATCCCAACAAGCTTTTCCTTTCCCTTCCCTCGCTTCATCAAACGAAATCATGCCCGTACCGGCGAATTCATTATTCAGCTGCTCATGACAACGGATGCAGTTTTCCATAACCACATTCGAACTAGCCCTGCGCGCCCGGATAGCAAGGGGTTCGGCCCGCATGGTAAAAACAGCCGAATGGAGCAATCCATCCATCGCTTTGAAATAATACTTTCTGAAAATGTTATCTTGAGGTACGTGACAGTCGTTGCAATTGGTCCATTTCGCATGTGAATTGTGGAACCAGGTTTGGTAGTAAGGAGTCATAATATGGCAATTCACACAGGCGGCCGGGTCGTCGGACAGGTACATGTGTGCTTTCGACATGTACACCGTATAGGCCCCAAGACCGGCAATCAGTCCACCAAAAATAATAACTGGCAGGATAAATCGCTTGGGTATGAATTTTTTCTTCTCCTTCATCTGTACAGTTTTTATTTGTAAGAAATGAAAAAAGGGGAATTATGATTTTTTCAACTGATGATCGATCGCTGAATGGAACAATCAATGGGCAAATATAGTGTTTTTTTTGAATAAGCAAATGAAAATAATAAAACATAAAAATACAATATCTAAATTAACTGATCTAAATTTGCCGTTCTATCATAAATTATTTGCTTTTATATCTAAACAATTATTACTTTTAATCTGTTATATCTTTCAAATTATTTATCATATCTTTTAAAAATCATTATTTTATGAGAAAACTATACTTAATACTTACAATTTGTAGTTTATCCGGCATTATAACCGCACAATGGCAGATGAGCAATTCATATCAAACAAGTTATATCGATAACATTTCAGTTGTTAACAGTAATGTCGTTTGGGTAGCTGATCAACTCGACAAGGCAGTTTCTATCTCAAAAGATGGCGGACAATCATGGATTAAGAACGATTATCAGACCGGATCATTCGTCGGGGCTTATACTCTGGGGACATTTTCAGCAGTGAATGATTCGGTTGCCTATATCATTGCTGCCGGATTGGATGCTGCTGGTTCTGCCAACAACGGAGTTTTCAAGACTACCAACGGAGGTGAAAACTGGACAAAATTATCCGGTGCTTTTACAGCAGCATCTTTTCCTAACTTCGTTTATTTCTGGAACATTAATGAAGGAGTTGCCATCGGTGATGCATATCCCAATCAGTATTTTGAAATATATACCACTTCGAATGCCGGTCAGACCTGGGATAAGGTGCAGGACAGCAATCAGGCCAATGGAAATGCCGAGTGGGGACTCAACTCTGGGGCACACCTCAGGGTAGTGAATGGGACCATCTATTTCACAACCAGCGGTGGACGAATTTTTAAATCGGCTGACAAAGGTAAGAACTGGACTGTTATCAATACGCCTGCAACTTCTAATAACTACCTTAGCTTTGATTTCAAAAATGACAATGAGGGTATGGTTGTGTTTTCTAATACTGCTGAGGGAGAGAAATTTGTCTATACTACTGTGAATGGTGGTGCTGACTGGACGCAACAAACCAGTGGTGAATACTGGTTCTTAAGACAAATAAAATATGATGCATCGAGGAATATCTATTTTTCAACAAGTTCATTCGGACTAGCTTATTCTTCTGATAATGGGGCTACATGGACGAGACACCCCTCTTTCATTAACATCTCACTGGGAGGACTACAAATCCTACCTAATAATAAAGTGTTGATTGGAGGTTGGGGTAGCATTTATTTTGCCTACAATTACACCGACACAAATCCAACGGTAACTTCGGCTGATTCTCCTGACAATAATAAAATCAACGTGTATTTTAGTGATGATATTGATGCGGCATCCGGATCAGTTGCTTCGAAATTTTTGGTTTTACGTGCAATCCATGATGAATCCGGAATTAAAACCGACACCATACCGGTTGCTTCTGCTGTCGTGGATGCTGTTGATAAAAAGAAAATCGTTTTAACAACTGCTGAAGATGTTCCTTTTGATACCATTACGATCAGAACTTATGAAATTGTTTCCTCTCAAGGAATCCCGGTATTATTCTCCGGTGCCGGTTCAAGAGCTCAATTCATTAAAACCAATAACACTGGCCTAGATGATGTATCAGCACAGAGTTTGAGAGTTTATCCTAATCCGGCAAAAGACATTGTAAATATTGAATTGAATGAAAATTTACCTGTTTCTGGATTAAAAATCTTCAATGCAACAGGACAATTAATCTATCAACATCAATATTTCAACCTGAATCGAGGTTCAAAAATTACTATACCTTTAAATATGAACAGTGGTGTTTATTATTTGCAAATTACTAATCAAAACGGTCAGGCAATTGCAACCAGAAAATTGATTAAGCAGGAATAAGACACTTAAATAATTCTTAAAAAAGAAAGCAGGCTTTTCGATAAGAATCTTACGAATAGCCTGCTTTCTTTTTCAGCACAATGTTATTAATTATTCTGCGAACAATAATCCTAAAACCTACATCCCTATCGGCTTTATATACTTTCTGATTTCCTTGATATCAATCATTTTAAAAGTAGCGGAATCTTTATATTGCTCATAACGCTCCTTGCCTTTTTCGATGGCTTTGAGAAAGGAATCGTAGGATTCGACACCAAGAAACTGGGTTAGTTCCTCTTTCAGTCCGGTTTCTTCGGTACCCAATAAAGTCGTTTCCAGAAATTCCATTTTGGTATGTTTTCTATTCACATAAAACCCCAGAAACATGTGGCCGGGGACACGAATCAACACCGGATCAATCCCGATGGCTTTCAACAGGGAGGCAAACAGGACGGTGCCATCCACACAGTTAGCCTGCGAATAAGTCAGGGCTTCTTCAATTGTTCTGACACGCTGGGAAAAATAAACCGGCGACGACTGGCTCGACTCGATCAGGTTACTGTAATGAATACCCCTGGTTTCCAGCGCATTCCAGATAGACAAAACCTGCGCATACACATTCATTTCTTTTCCGCCCTGATACCCTTTGTATGATTTGATAATACCAGTTTCCAATCCTTCTTTCAGTATTTGCTGAATAAGCGGATGATCTTCGTTTACATAAGCAGCAAAAAGCATATTGAAGTCAATCAGTCTTTCACCATCGCGCATAGCAAATACACACTCGTTGATGCTGCGTAAATTCAGCGTTTTCGAACGTTCGCCCGCATCTTCGCCATTCACTGTCAGTTGCACAACCATATTCACAGGCGTCGGCTGATTCAGTTTTCTCAACACATCGTATTTCCAGTTGATTACCGGTTTGTAGATGTAACGGTCATCGGCTTTGTCACAGGTAAATACAGCTTTCGATGCATACCAGTATTCCGATTCTTTTACCTCCACTTCTATTTTGGTGTTGTCATCCTTAGGTACCAAATAAATCGAAACGTAATCTTTCAGAATCCTTATGGATTGATTGCGTTTGCTATTCTGAACATCCACTTCGTTGTTCTCATCATAACCTGCCAAAGCCAAAACAACTGAAGGGTAAATTGAATTATCGTTTTTTTCTTCAAATCCCCATTCGATGAGTTGAAAAAGCGAACAGGAAGTAATCAGCAACAGGATTGCTGAGAGCAAAATCAATATTTTTTTAATATTCATTTGAAACTTGGGTATCGGATTGAATTACAATTTTTTCGCCATGCAAAAGTATCGATATTAAATGAATTATCATACTTTTTCTTTTATATTTTTTATCGTTAATATTTGTTACTTCAAAGATAATATTTACATTTGCATAAAATATTACTTCAAAGTAGCATTTAATGAAACTTTCCAACACATCGGAATACGCCCTGCGCATCCTCTGCTTCATGGCAAAAGATGAAAATCGTTTATATTCAGCTAAATACCTGATCGATGAACTGAAAATTTCCGATAAATACTTGCGCCGGTTAATGACTGATCTTACAAAAGCAGGCTTTATCACCAGCATACAGGGGCGAGACGGAGGTTATAAATTTCTTAAAGGTTCCGGAGAAATCTATCTGGCTGATGTAATCAACGCGGTGGAAGGAATGGATAAATATACGGGGTGTGCACTCGGTTTTTGTGAATGCAGCGATAAAAATCCCTGTGTGATGCATTCGACCTGGGTGCCTGTAAGGACTGAATTTTTGAAAGCATTCACAACAAAAACCATCAAGGATCTGGATATTATGACTGTAACTAAATATTAATTTTTTAATTCAATATACTACTTTACTGTATTATTTAATTCGATTATTTAATGATTAAAATTTTGTAACATGAAAGAATCATTGCTTGACAAGTTTATGAGCAGAAAAGGCTTATACACAGCCTTCTGGATTATCGCACTGATCATGGTCACCATGCTCATCCGCTACACAGCCAACCTGCAAAAGGAAGTTCCACCTATCCCGAAAGAAGTAAAATCGGTCAGCGGAGAAGTCCTTTATACCTATGATGATGTTGTTGCAGGAAAAGGCTATTTCCAACAATTCGACCTCACCGACTGGGGCTCGTTACTGGGTATGGGCGCTTATATGGGTCCCGATTTCTCAACTGATTTTTTACATTACCGGGCGCTATATCTCTATGATTATTATGGAAAAGAATTGTACGGTAAACCGAACGATCAACTGACAGACATCGAACGGGGCGCTGTGAAAGTCAGGGTAATTGAAGATTTCAGGAAACAAACCGAATTACTCGAAGAAACCACCATTTATACGGATGCTTCGGCAGCTGCTTACCATGCGAATGTAGAATATTTAGTAGATTTGCTGGTTAACGGCGATCCGGAAAGGGCTTTCAGAGGGGGAATCATTCGTCCCGATGAAGCAGTCAAAATTGCGGCTTTTATTGATTGGGCGCAATTGGTTGCTTCTTCACTCCGTCCGGGTACCGAACGCACCTGGTCGAACAACTGGCCGCCTGAGCCTATGATCGATCAGGATCTGACCTTCTTCTCCCATGAGGTATCGCTTTGGGAATTTTTGATATTGTGGTCGCTGACCATCCTCGTAATTTTCCTTTCTTACGAATATCTGCTGAAAAAGGATGAAAACGAAAAGCTGGAAGAACCGTTAAAGGTGACATCGCTTTTCCGCTCCCAAAAGAAATTACTCAAATACATACCGATCGTGATGGGTTTGTTTGTGGTACAGCTGTTCATCGGAGGTTACCTGGCTCACTTATACACCGATCCAACCAATGACTTCATTGTTTCTCAGGAAATTCTACCGTTCAATGTATTG
>JARKQF010000194.1 GCA_029973975.1 Paludibacter sp. | reverse complement strand
GAAAGAGATATTTTCAAAACTGCCCGCCAGCGTTTGGCTTAGTCGCGAGCCGCAAGCGACAGCGCGATGGACAATGGAACAGAATATTGAAGTAAAACAAAGAAAGAAATCAAATGCAGAAAAAGTCTTTAGTGGTAATTGACCTTCAAAATGACATTACCAAAAATTACCAAGAAATCATTGACAATGTTAACCGGTCAATAGATTGGGCGGTAGAAAATGAAATACCCGTCGTTTACATAAAGCATTATAACTTATCTGCCGGTACCAGAACGTTCAAACCTGATACCCGCGGGGCTGAATTGGTTTCGGATATGAAAATTGTTTCCAATAATATTTTTGAAAAGTCCAAAGGCAACGCATTAACCAGCGAAAATTTCGCAGACTTTATCAGGGAAAATGAAATAAGCGAATTTTATATAACGGGAGCAGATGCCATAGCCTGCGTGAAATCAACCGTATTTAATATGTGCAGGGAAAAGCACACAGTTACTGTCTTATCAGATTGTATTACGAGTTATGATAAAAGGAAAATTGACGAAATGCTGAATTATTACGAAAAAAATGGTTGTAAAATAATTACAATGAATGAGTTGCTGAATTCTGAATAAAATTGCCGGCGGTTAACAATTCAGCCTTAACCGCAGTCGCTGCAAAAAGCATAATTCCTGTCTCCGTCATTCCGCTTCAACCGGCGCCAGCCACCCCGGAACTTAAACGGGTTTACCTTTTCCGGCATCTTTTGCCCAGGAATAGGTGGCCTGCTCTACTCCGGAATATTCGGATAATTGTGAGCTGTCCGGAAAGAAATGTTTTCTTAATTGCCCGCCAGCTTTGGCCTTGGACGTTGGCAACTATTCTTCAGAAAAATCTAACCTGAATAGCGCAATTTAAACATTTGTACTTATATTTGTACAGCAATATGTACAAAATCGACAATACCATGTTAACAACAACAATTTCCGATTTCAGGAAAGATATCAAATGGTATCTTGATCGCGTGACTGAGAACTTTGAAACCTTGATAATTAACAGAGGCAAAGACAGGGGAGTGGTGATTATGTCGTTGGATGAATATAATTCGCTGAATGCCACCTACCATGAGTTGTCATCCAGGGCAAATGAAA
>JARKQF010000165.1 GCA_029973975.1 Paludibacter sp. | reverse complement strand
GGGGGGGGTGATCTCCCAGCACTGAAGTTGCTTGTTGCAATCAAGTTGGGAATCAAGTTAGGGGTATGTCGAGTATGGCGGGTTCCTGTCACGCTCTTCTCACTGAAGTTGCTTGTGGAAATCAAGTTGGAAATCAAGTTGGGTGTAGGTCGAGTATGGCGGATTCTTGTCACGCTCTCACTCTTCTCACTGAAGTTGCTTGTGGCAATCAAGTTGAGAATCAAGTTAGGGGTATGTGGGGTGGTGGATGTTCTGAATCTTCTCACTGAAGTTAATTGTTGGCAATCAAGTTCTGAATCAGGTGATTGTACACTCGACTTTTTATACCATTTCATTATACAATTGCATTTCATAACTTGATTTATAACATGATTATAACTAATAACCTCAGTGAGGGATGACGCACCACCAAGCCATACCTAACTTGATTGCCAACAATTAACTTCAGTGAGATGGGTCTGCAACATCTCACCTACCCCAACTTGATTCTCAACTTGATTGAAACGAACAACTTCAGTGAGAAGATCGCCACAAACTACTTCTGTGCTGGAGCATTCATCTCCTCCAGAAACCGTCTGCATTCTTCCTGAAACGAAATCTTCCTGTGATGTTCTGCTTGATTTTGGATATATTTTATGACCCTGGGTACCGCCGACTTTGACACCGTAAAAGCTGAACACTTCTCCTGCCAGGCGAATGATTGTGGCAGCAACTGATTTTTCTTAATAAATTGTTCTGTTGAAAATGCCACATGATTAATCAGTTCGTTCGCAGATATAGCTGGTGATATGGATATTAATATATGCACATGTTCGGGATTGGCATATATCGCGTACATCCTCGAATTGCAATTCTTGATTATCCCGCTTATATAGCGCTCAATCCTGGGCTTTGCCTTTAAAGTAATTAATGGCAAACGGTGCAAGGTCTTCAGCACAAAATGGATGTAGAGATTATGGTATTCAACGAGCATAAAAGCAGTTTGATCATTTATACCACAAAATTACAGGACTTAGTCCATCACTTGTGAGCAATTCGTATAATCCTCCACCAGGCAACAGTTATTTTTACCTTTTACTTTTTGCTGATTGAATAATACACATCTCGCAAAGGAGTTGGCATCGCGAACCGACACCTCCGAGAAGAAGAAAAAGAAGAAGAAAGTGAATCAGACTTGAAACACAGGTAAGTTATTTACTAACTGTCAGTTGAAGCTGGGCTCCAAATCCTTGCCTGACGATTCTCATCAGCGTAGAGAGACGAATATCACTGGCATCATGCTCAATACGGGAAATATAGGTTTTTGTTGTACCACACTTTTTGGCAAGTTGTTCCTGAGTTAAACCGGATTCCTTTCTCAGCTCCTGCAGCATAACACCCAACTTAAAAGCCTCGAATTCTTCTTCGTATTTTTCACGCATCTGCGATCCTCTCTCACCGTATTGAACATCCAGATGATCAGAGAATGATGTGAGTTTATTTGTTTTGTTCATAATAATATCTTTTTCTAATTTTCTCGGCAATAACAATTTCCTTTGAAGGGGTTTTATTCGATTTTTTCTGAAAAACATTCAACAATATCAAAGCATTGACTTTATTGAAAAAACAAAATATCCTATAGGTATTTGAACCATAATCAATTCTTATTTCATATAATCCTGATGTACCAGACAGGTGTTTCAGATATTTATCAGGTACTCTTTCAATTGTTGAAATTAACTGCAAGACCCAGTTGAATTTCTTTTTAACTGCTGGCGTTAAATTCTCAAAGAAGTTAAGATAATGATTTTCAAAATAATAAATCTCTCGTTTAAATAATAAACTCATAGTTAATTTCGCTTACAAAGTTAGCTAAAAAGATAATACAGACAATAAATCTTATTGTTTTTTATTCGTAAACTGACACATGACACAAAAATATATCCATATCACTTTCACGAGTGTGCAATTCGTATGAACTTTCACAGGACAACAATTATTTTTACCTTTTACTTTTTGCTGCATATTTCCGAATCAAACGCACTAAAGTTTTAAAGACAAATCAATAAAATATCACCGAATCATACGATTTCTAATATTATTTCATTACTTTTGCACACTTTTTCTTTATTAATAAAGAATCCGACTTAGTTACTTTGTTATTTTTTCACTCATCTAACTCAGTTAGATTTTTACAATCAGAGCAATAAAATGAAAAACAAGTACAAAGATCTCATCGAACAAACCTTCGAGTTCCCTAATGAAGAATTCGATGTGGTGGACAACAACCTCGAATGGTGCGGTGTTCCCCTGATGGATATCATCAAGCAATACGGCACCCCACTGCGCATTGCATATCTTCCTAAAATAGGGGAAAACATACAGAAAGCAAGGCGTATGTTCAATGTGGCTATGGCGAAAGTCGACTATAACGGCGACTATCATTACTGCTATTGCACGAAAAGTTCACACTTTTCCTTTGTAATGGAAGAGGTACTTAAACACGGGGTACATGTAGAAACATCATCGGCATTTGACATCAACATTATCGAATCCTTACACGAACAGGGCATACTTAAACAAGATACTTTTGTAATATGTAACGGATTTAAACGCCCTCAATATGTAGAGAACATCCAGAATCTTATCCGTCAGGGATTTAAAAATGTCGTACCCATTCTGGATAATAAATTCGAACTTGACTTACTCTTAAATGAATTTGATAACAAATTCAACGTAGGTATCCGTATCGCGGCAGAGGAAGAACCTAAGTTTGATTTCTACACCTCCCGCCTGGGCATCCGCTATAAAGACATCATTCCTTATTACAACAACTACCTTGCTAACAATGATCAGGTAGGATTGAAGATGTTGCATTTCTTTATCAACACGGGTGTGAAAGACACGGCTTATTACTGGAATGAGTTAAACAAGGCGGTAAACCTGTATTGCGAACTGAAAAAGATCTGTCCGGAACTCGACAGCCTGAACATCGGCGGAGGTTTCCCGATACAAACGCACCTGGACATGTCATACGATTACGAATATATAGCGGAGGAAATCGTGGCTCAGATTAAAAACATCTGTGGCCAGCACGGTGTACCGGAACCGGACATCTTCACCGAATTCGGCTCTTATACGGTAGGCGAAAGTGGCGCTATGCTCTATTCCATCGTGAACCAGAAGAAACAAAATGACCGTGAGCTCTGGAATATGATCGACTCGTCGTTTATGACAACCTTACCCGACACCTGGGCTATCAACCAGCGTTATGTTTTCTTAGCCATCAACAACTGGGACTCTGAGTACGAACGTGTTAACTTAGGAGGCTTAACCTGCGACAGCGAGGATTTCTACAATGCCGAAGTACACTCAAACGCTATCTTCTTACCAAAGATGCAACAGGACAGGGAACAATACATCGGGTTCTTCCATACAGGCGCTTATCAGGAATCGTTGAGTGGTTTCGGTGGCATCCAGCACTGCCTCATCCCGGCGCCCAAATTAGTTATCATCGATAAAGACGAAGATGGTGAATATTACACCAAACTATTCGCCAAAGAGCAGAGTTATAAGTCGATGCTGAAAATTTTGGGATACTAATTTAGTGATTAGTGGTTAGTTGATAGTGGTTAATTAACTAACCACTATCAACTAACCACTATCAACTAACCACTGACAATGCGTTCCGCAACGGATTCGCGTACATCTCCAGAATCTTTATCTTGAGGAAATCGACATCCTTATTTTCCAGATCGATTTTGTTGATTTGCATTTCGACGTATTTCTCAAAATCGAGTTTATCCAGGAGCGTGTATGATTTGCGGTATTCCGTGCTTTCGTGCAACATATCATAAGCAATTTTATTGACTTTATAAATCTCATAATTGCTGTGTATTTTGGCATCGATCAGGGAGGCAATGGCAGCAACAAGCTCGTTGCGGTTCTGAATTTCTTCTCCCAGTTGCATGATCTCGTCACTGATTTCCCCTGCTATCCTATAAACTACCCTGCCTTTAAATCCCATTACACCTGTTTTCATGTTCAGCAAATCATCCTGAGGTGATTTCTTGTGATCGGGATTGTCTCTTTTTTGCTGGAACTCTTTGGCTTTAAGATAGTCACAAGGGTCATATTCATAAGAAATGCTCAGGGGACAAATGTGTAATGCCGCCAGGTTTTCGGTAAAAGTGCCGGTTCCTCCCATATTAAACATCTTCAGTAAACTTTCCTGCGTCCTGTCGTCGGAATCCTTGGCACGCCCTTCGCGCTGAGCAATCCAGATCGAATGTTTCTTTTCGTTGATTGTATATGCCATATAAGCAGAAAGCAACCTGGAGCTCTCAAGCATTTGCTTGGCTCCCGGATTACGCCTGACGATAAAACTCTTGTTCAACCTCACCAGATCTTCTATCCACGAAAAAACGAGCAGATTATCACCAATGGCGATTTCGACGGTATCCATACCATTTTCAATCAGTTTTCCACAAAGCAGGGTTGAATCAAGTATAATATCACGATGGTTGGAGACATAAAGATAACTCCTGTTTTTATCAATTTTATCCAATCCGAGCAGTTTAATGCCTTTGGTTAGGTTGGCTTCAAGGTATTGCAGAAAAGGATAAACCATGATTTTCTGAAAATCATCGGCATTATCAAAACTTACCAGTCGTTGTTTGATTAGCTCTTTGGGTAGCAGCGGATAAATGGTACTGAGGAGGTTGATAAAATGTTTATCATTACTCAATCGCTCAAGTACAGCCGGAATTTCCTCTTTATCATAACAACGTATTGCATCAAAATTCATGATTTTCAGGATAAATTATTTAAACAAAAAACTCAGGTAGATGAAGATGGCAGGTGCAACAAGCAACATGCTGTCGAAACGGTCAAGCAAACCACCATGTCCGGGAATTACATCTCCCGAATCTTTCACCTGAACCGTACGCTTCATCAACGACTCCAACAAATCCCCAAACGTACCGAAAATCACCACAATCTCGGAGAAAAACAGCCAGGAAACCAGGCTTATCTCCGGGATAAACAACGAAAACACATACCCTGAAATCAGGGCAGTAATCGCTCCTCCCACAAATCCTTCCCACGATTTTTTAGGGGAAATTCGCTCGAACAGCCGGTGTTTACCGAAAGTCATACCGAACAGATATGCGCCGGTATCGTTAATCCAGATAGTGGCAAACATGGCAATCAACAACAAAGGATGGTACGTTTCAATATAGAGGATATAATTCAACAAAGAAAAAGGTAATGCAATGATAATTTGTCCCAGCAGAAAATAAGCCCAATTGTGGATAGGATTATTTTTCTTACGGTATAGTTCAACAACAAGTACCAGCACAATATAGAACCCGTAAACCGAATAGCCGGGGTAACTGATGATACCTGAAGCATAAAAGAAAGATGTAAGAAAAAGAATGACACTACCCAGGACAGAGAGTAACGGTATCACTTCCACGTCCGGCTGCCTGTTTGTCAGCTTGTGAAATTCGAACACAGTCCACGCCGAAATAATCGCAAATGCAAGTGCGAAAGTATAGGGACTAAGCAGGATGGAGCCGACAACAATTACGACAAAAAAGAATCCGCTCAGGGTACGTTGTAGAAAATTACTCATGCTATAATTAGCTGTTTTAATTTTGCTGAACAAAGATAATTAATTCTTTGGGACCATGGGCACCCAGCACCAAAGTTTTTTCTATATCAGCGGTACGACTCGGACCGGTTATTACCGTTATCGCGGAAGGCATCTTACCATTAAACTGTTGACGTAGAGCATCAAGCGCTTCTTCAAGATAACTAACCAACTGTTCTTTTTTAGCAAGTATGATATGAATGGGCGGAAATGCATGCATTTGCCGGCCCGAATTACCGGAAGATGTCACAACGACACTACCGGTTCTGGCAACTAAATACGCACAGGGAGTCACTCCCGCAACCACCTCCGGAAAGTACTTTTCATCCGTTTCCACAGCAATACCATGCTGTTTCAATCGCCCGGCAATCTGCAAGTCGCGCGTAAACAAGAATGGCAACCCCTTTGCTTGCATCAGGGCTGCCAATTTATTATATACATCTGTTTCCTCATCACAAATCACACACTGACCGCTAATGGTCTCCAGTTCCCGTTTGAAACACATAAGCGCATCAGGTTCCACAGGCTTATAAATATCTTCCTGCTTATAGGTCACCTCGCCCTCTGACCCGGTACGATTTCCGGCAACACGGGCAATACGTTGAAGTATCTCCTGACGGGAATTATGATGACTCATGAATCTTTTTCTTTTGTTGTCACATCCTGATCTTCCGCATCCGAAGATGTCGACTGACCGGCTATTGACTCAACTTCAGCCGAATCTGTATTTTCAGCAACAGTCACTTCTCTCTCCTTTGTTTCACCTGTAAGAAGCGCAGTATCTTCTTCCCCGTTACCATTCTGAAGGATCAGTTCATCGTGTCTGGAAGCCCAGGGACGTTTACCGAAAATATCTTCCAGGTCTTCCGCGAAAATAACTTCCCTAACCAAAAGCAATTCAGCCAGTTTATTATGACCTTCTGCGTTTTCTTTCAATATATTTTTAGCACGCTCATACTGTTCAGCTACAATCTTTTTTGCTTCCGCATCAATCAGTTCAGCTGTTTTTTCACTGTATGGCTTGGTAAATCCATAATCGGAATTACCTGTCGAGTCGTAATAGCTCAGGTTAGGCAGCTGATCGCTCATCCCAAAATAGGCTACCATGGCATAAGCCCTTTTGGTCACCCTTTCCAGATCGTTAATAGCACCTGTTGAAACTTGTCCGAGGAATAATTCTTCAGCCGCACGACCACCGAGCAGAGAACACATTTCATCGAGCAGGTGTTCACGGGCAGTAAGCTGTCGCTCTTCCGGCAGGTACCAGGCAGCACCGAGTGCTTCACCACGCGGTACAATGGTTACCTTCACCAATGGATTGGCATGCTCGGTCATCCAGCTGATGGTTGCATGTCCGGCTTCATGATATGCAATCGACTTTTTCTCGGACTGGGTAATGATTTTGGTTTTCTTTTCCAAACCGCCGACAATTCTGTCTACCGCATCCAGAAAGTCCTGTTTTTCCACGAATGACTTTCCTTTTCTGGCGGCAATCAGCGCCGCTTCGTTACATACATTAGCAATATCGGCTCCCGAGAAACCGGGTGTTTGCTTGGCTAAAAAGTTTACATCTACTGTTTCGTTTATTTTAACGGGACGCAGGTGCACGTTGAAGATTTGTTTCCGCTCGTGTACATCAGGCAAATCTACATGTATCTGACGGTCGAAACGACCAGCGCGCAACAAAGCCTTATCCAGGATATCAGCCCGGTTAGTCGCAGCCAGGATAATCACCCCGCTGTTCGACCCGAAACCATCCATTTCCGTCAGCAACTGATTCAGGGTGTTTTCCCTTTCATCATTACTGCCCATATTCGGATTTTTACCCCTTGAACGACCTACCGCGTCAATTTCATCAATAAAAATAATACAAGGCGCTTTTTCTTTTGCCTGTCGGAATAGGTCACGCACACGCGATGCTCCCACGCCTACAAACATTTCCACGAAATCGGACCCCGACATGGAGAAGAAAGGCACATCTGCTTCGCCGGCAACCGCTTTGGCCAGCAAGGTTTTACCAGTTCCCGGAGGACCCACCAACAATGCTCCTTTGGGTATTTTACCACCCAGCTCCGTATATTTTCCCGGATTCTTCAGGAAAGAAACAATTTCTTCAATTTCCTGTTTGGCTCCTGCCAATCCTGCCACGTCCTTGAAAGTTACCCGGTTTGCAGTATTACCTTTATCAAACAACTGCGCTTTCGATTTACCTACATTGAAAATACCCCCCGGGCCACCGCTTCCTCCTACGCCACCCGACATCCTTCTGGTCATAAAGACAAAGAAAAGAATCAGCAACAAGAACGGAAGAACACTGTATAAAAATAATTCTAAATAATTTTTACTTTCCTTGTAAGATACCTGTTGGAATTTCACTTCTGAAATAAATTCTTCGAACTTATCAGCACTGGGTATCTTCACGGAAACTTTACGTTCCGGTTCGTATGTTTTGTAGTTTTCTCCGAAAACCGCCTTCTTACCGGCAACACTATCCTCTACAACAGCCTCCACAAGGTTCTTTTGCGGAAAAACCTCTATACTTTCGATGTAACCGTCAATCACATATTGTTTAAAAACCGGATAAGACTGAATCTCCTTCACCGGCACTTTGTCACCAAACATATAAGTACCCAACAGAACCATTATGATGATTCCATAAATCCAGGATATATTAAACTTAGGACCTTTACCACCCGGTTTTGCCGGATTCAGTTGTTTTTTCTTTTCTTCCATGAAAGGATTAATTTAAATTTTCTATACGTTGAAGTTCAGCATCCGCCCAAAGGTGTTCGATATCATAAAAAGCACGTGCAGGTCTTTGGAATACATGCACAATAATCTGACCGTAGTCCATCGCGATCCATTCGCAATTTTCGAAACCGTCTGTGGCAAAAGGTTTTACATTGATTTGCTCTTGTACAAAGTCTTTAATTGACAAAGCCACGGCATTAACATGTACATTGGAGTCACCCTCACATATCACAAAATAACTACATGGAGCTTCTTTCAGTTTTCTCATGTTCACCACCACGATATCTTTCCCTTTTCGTTCCTGTATACCTTCAACAATCTTTTCTACAATTTGTTCGTCTTCAATCGATTTTGTCTTTTTCGCCACAATAATACGCTATTAAAATTTTAAGATGCAAATATAAATCTAAATTGCAGAGTAATAAAATATCTTACAGATTTTTAGCACCCTACACATAATC
>JARKQF010000164.1 GCA_029973975.1 Paludibacter sp. | reverse complement strand
TAGGGCATGTTGTACAACTTGTAATTTTTTTCTTCCGCTTTTGTAAATGATTTTCCACAAGGCGTGGTAACATACCTGTGATCCATCACCTGCTCATGCGACACTACAACCTGTTTGTCCCTGGAAATGCTTAAATCCATTTCCAACGTGTTCACACCCCAATCCATCGCATTTAACATCGCGATGATGGTATTTTCAGGATAAAGCGCCATTCCTCCGCGGTGCGCCTGGATATCAATTCCCTGCGATACGGAAATGCCCATCGAGCCCAACACGAAAACCACGACACACCATAATTTATTCATAATACTTATTTTTATAAAAATTATTACGTTATTGGGCGCAAGCATTGTGCCCCTACTAGACCCCTTTAAACTTTTTAACTATTGAACCAATAATTAACCACTAACCACTATCTGTTAACCACTACTTAACAATTTCCAGCCTTTCCTTTTCTTTTTTCCAGGTCATAGCCGTGAAAAGAATCGCGATGGCACAAGCAACAAGTAAAAGTATAAACGTGGCATCCCAGCCCATGTGTTCCGCAATAAATCCAATAGCAATGTTAGCAAACAAAGCACCACCGAGGTAACCGAACAAGCCCGTTAAACCGGCAGCAGTACCCGCAGCTTTCTTGGGCACCAGATCCAGCGCCTGAACACCGATAAGCATTACCGGACCATAAATCAGGAATCCGATTGCAATCAGGGCAATATTGTCTACCATGATATTTCCCGGAGGATTTATCCAGTAAACAAGCACAGCCACCATCACCAACAACATATATATAATGATAGAAGGCGCTCTTCTACCTTTAAATACTTTATCTGAAATCCAGCCACACAACAAAGTTCCGGGAATTCCAGCCCATTCATAGAGAAAATATGCCCATCCGGTTTCTTTCACTGAAAAGCCTTTTACCTCATCAAGATAGGTTGGCGCCCAATCCAGCACCCCGTATCTTACCAGGTAAATCATCGCGTTTGCAATAGCAATCAACCAAAGAAATTTATTCTTAAACACATAGGTAAAAAAGATTTCTTTGGTAGAGAACTCCTGTTCATGGCTTTTATCATAATCCTTCGGATAATCATGCTTAAATGCTTCAATATTAGGAAGTCCGCATGATTGAGGCGTATCCCTTACCAACAAATAAGTTACAAATGAAATGACAATGGCGATCATTGCCGGAAAATACAACTTACTTTGCCAGTCACCGAAAATCGCAATACCAGCTATTGCCAGCGGGCCGATCAATCCACCACCAACGTTGTGTGCTATATTCCAGATAGACATTTTCGTCCCCCGCTCTCTCGTGGAAAACCAGTGAACCATCACCCGGCCGCAGGGAGGCCAACCCATGCCCTGAAACCATCCGTTGATAAACATCACGATAAACATGACGGCCACAGAAGATGTAAGGAATGGTATTGTTCCGAACCCTAAAATAACCAAGGCGGAAAGCAGCAAACCGGCGCTTAAAAATACCCTTGCATTGCTTCTATCCGATACTCCTCCCATCAGGAATTTGCTTAATCCATAAGATATGGAAACCGCTGCCGCGATAATTCCCAGCTCACCTTTGGAATATCCCTGCTGGATAAGATCAGGAATTACCAGTGAGAAGTTTTTTCGAACCAGATAATAGCCTGCATATCCCACAAATATCCCAATAAACACCTGCCACCTCAGAAATTTATATCTGGAATTAATTTCATTTTCAGGAATTAACTCTTTATGCGATGGTGGTCTGAAAATACTTATCATCTTTTTATTTTTTAATTCAATACATATCCTCTGGCAATGGCGGTAAATTCAGCCACCTGCTTTTCTACCCATTCTTCACCTTCTGATAATTCAGCAGCCATGATACGAGCAACTTTTTCTGCAATTTCAATTGATTTTCTGGCATCAAGACTCAACAGGCGAACCCTTCTGGCCAACACATCATCCAATGTTATGGCCATCTCATTCCGGATCGCCCAGATGACCTGTGAAACCTTGAAATCAAATTCCGGATCGAGTTTCTCCGCATAAGCCGGATTTTCTTTTTCAAGTTTCAATATGGCATCCTGATCACTTCCGTAAACATACATCCAGTTACTCCTGTCCTTTGTCTTTTTATACCCGTGTACCTTCATTTTTTTAGTCACACAAGGTTTAAATTTAATTCCTTTTTTCTTAATGGCAAGGTCTACTGCCTCTTCTGCCATTATTCTGTAGGTAGTCCACTTTCCTCCTGTTATGGTAATCAAATCAGAATCAGACGCTAAAAGTTTATGACTGCGTGAGATTTCTTTTGTTTTCATTTCGTCGGATTGCTTCCTGGGCGCTGCCAGTGGGCGTAAACCAGCAAATACACACAGCACGTCTTTTCGTTGTGGCTTTTTCACCAAATACCTGCCGGCTGTTTCGAGGATAAAGTCAACTTCTTCTTCCAGGGCAAAAGGCTCTAAAACAGAATTTTTAACCGGTGTATCTGTTGTTCCCAGAATCACCCTGTTATGCCAGGGTACGCCGAACATCACTCTACCGTCACTGGTCTTGGGAATCATAATAGCATCATCTCCGCCGAGGAAAGATTTATCCACCACAACATGCACACCCTGACTCGGACGAACAAGCGGCGCTTCATCTTTGTTATCCATTTTAATAATGTCATCAACAAAAACACCCGTTGCATTGATAATACAGGTTCCATGTAAGGTAAATTCTTCGTTACTTAACAAGTCTTTTACCACAACGCCGGAAATTTTACCTTTGGCATCTTTTACCAGCGAAGTGACCGGCGCATAATTCACAACTGTTGCCCCATGTTCAACAGCTGTTTGCATGAGGTTGATGGCTAATCTTGCATCATCAAACTGCCCGTCGTGATAAACCACACCTCCTCGAAGTCCTTTTTGCTCAATTTGCGGAACCGATTTAATCACTCCGCTTTTTGTCATGGGCAAAGAGCGACCTAAACCCAGCCTTCCGGCAAGCAAATCATACATGGTCAATCCTACTGTATAAAAAGGTTTTTCCCACCAAGTATAATTTCCGATGATAAAACGTTGATTCTTTACCAGATGAGGTGCATTCTTCCGTAAATATCCGCGTTCTCTTAACGCTTCCCGCACTAACCCTACATCTCCGTTTTTCAGATAACGTACCCCTCCATGTACCAGTTTTGTACTTCTGCTCGATGTCGCTTTCGAGAAATCAGACTGCTCAAGCAATACTGTTTTATACCCCCTTGAAGCCGCATCGACTGCAATTCCAAGGCCGGTTGCACCACCTCCAATAACAATAAAGTCCCATTGGCTGACGCTTTTTCCTTTAAGCTGATTAATAAAATCAGATCGTTTCATTTGAATATGTGTATTAAAATCTTATATTTATTATTATGTGTGCAAATATAAAACAAATTTTATAAAATAAAAACAAATACGAAAGATTTTAATCACATATCGAAAGTTTAACATTTCACAATAATCACATAACGAAAGTTGCATATCTCGGAAGAATAAACTAATTTTGTCCCACAATATTGTTTTTATGAGAAATATAGCTAAAAGACATAAGCTCATTATCACGGAACTGGAGAAGAATGGTTACATTCAGGTTCAGGAACTAAGTGCGATCTTAGGAGTCTCAGAAGTAACGATTCGTAAGGATTTGAAAGAACTGGAAAGCAGAAAACTACTTTACAGGAGTCATGGTGGCGCCAGTTTACATTCGGCATTAATTGGCGACCGCCATATTGATGAAAAAGAAAAAATTCAGACCGAAGAAAAAAACAGAATCGCCGAATATGCTGCTCAGTTAATTGAAAAAGACGACCGTATCATCATTGCATCAGGAACAACCGTACTGGCTTTAGCCCGGAAAATTACCGATCACCTTCCTCTGACTGTAATCACCCCCTCAGTAAAAGTCACATCAATTTTAAGCTATATCAATAACATAGAGATTATTCAACTGGGAGGCATCATCCGGAAAAGCTCCGCTTCGGCAATTGGCGCTTATGCTGAAAACCTACTGAAAGACATGATGTGCAACAAACTTTTTATCGGAGTAGATGGAATTGACATCGAACACGGACTAACGACCAGCAATTTAAGCGAAGCTCATCTGAATCAATGCATGTTGAAGTCCGCACAAAAAATCATCGTTCTAACCGACTCCACTAAATTCGGCAGAAGAGGTTTTGGAAAAATCTGCGATATCAATCAGATCGACCAGATTATCACTGATAAAAATGCACCTTCAAGCACCGTTCAAATTATGCGCGACAGGGGCATTGATGTTGTGCTGGTGTAAGTCCTTTTTCCACTGACACCAACCCACAATTGCCATGACTGTATAAATTACAAAGAGGATTGCTGTGGGATACAAACCTTTATACAGATATAAACCTGCCGAAAGCCCATCTACAATTACCCACAAAATCCAATGCTCAATAAGCTTTCTGGCCAGCATCCAGGTCGCGATAATGCTTAGTGCAGTTGTAAAAGAGTCACCTAAAGGCAGCGGAGAATCAGTATAATGCGTTAAAACGAAATAATATAGTAAGAAAACGAAAGTTGTAATCAACAATAACACCAGCGCCTGTAATTTTTTTGTTCTTTTAACCGGCAGTTCTTTACCGGATTGTTGCTTTCCACTCTTCCAGCTAACCCAACCAAATACACTGACAGCCAAGTAATAGAACTGTAGCGACATATCCGCATAGAACTTACTCTGAAAAAAAACTACGATATACAAAGCTGAACACAGAAATCCGAATATCCACAAACCAATTTTCTGCCTGATGGATAAATAAAGGTATATCAGGCTCAATATGGAACCGATGATTTCAATATAATGTTCGGAAATATATTGCATATTATTTTGTTTGTAGAGACGCAATTAATTGCATCTCTACAATTAATCGCGTTCTCCGCTATTGTAAAATCCTTTCATACTCCCCCTCTGTATTCAAAATCCGGACGGCGCGTTGTAACGACTCATTTTCTTCATCCATGATACGATAATACTCATTTACCGACCACATATCACGCGCGATGATGGCTTTAAGTTGCAAGCGGATCAGGTTCTCTGATTTCTTGAATTGCTCCTCATCATACACAACACCCTCTTTTTCAGCCATTTCTTTGATTTGAGTCAGGATATCGGAATCAACGGTAAAATCACGGTAATATTTTTCAAAATCTTTATATTTCTTTTTCAGCTTATCTCTGTTTTTGTCGTTAAACTGAACAACCACCTTGTTCACAATCCCTTGCGCCACAATTTTACGGTGATAGTCGGTATAACGGGTAGTATCAATCGGGATAAAAATATCAGGCATTATTCCACCACCACCATACACCGTTCTTTTCAGTATTTTCGTCTGGTATTTCAGGGAATCCGGAAAATGAATGGAATCGGCATGTTGCATTTCGCCATGATTATATCTCTCCAGTAAATCTTGCTGGTATTTTTCAACACCATCCTTATACGGTTTTTGAATGCTTCGGCCGGTAGGGGTGTAATAACGTGAGGTTGTCAATCGTAACATGGAGCCATCAGTCAACGGAATCTGCCGTTGCACCAATCCCTTACCAAACGTCCTTCTGCCGATGATAATTCCCCTGTCCCAATCCTGCACTGCACCCGAAACAATTTCACTGGCAGAAGCAGAGTATTCATCCACCAGAACAATCAGTTTACCCTGCTCAAAACCTCCTATTGCTGTCGCATTGGCTGTACTTTTGGGCTGCCTGAGTCCTTCCGTATATACAATCAGCTGTCCCCTTCCCAGAAACTCATCGGCCAGTTCAATAGCTGCATTAAGATAACCACCGCCATTGCCCTGCAGACTCAGAATCAGATTTTTCATGCCTGCCTTTTTCAGTTTAGAGAAAGCAGACTTATACTCCTCTACAGTTTTACTGCCAAAGTTGTTTATCCGGATGTAACCGGTTTCCTGATCAATCATATAGGAAGCATCAACACTATTAACAGGTATTTTATCGCGAATAATTTTGAAAAGCATCAGTTGCGGTATACCACGTCGTGCAATTTTAACCGAGACCTCCGAGCCTTTCGGTCCACGCAAGCGTTTCATCACATCCGAATTCTGAATTTTCTGACCGGCCATCAGATCATCATTGATATATATAATCCGGTCACCGGGCATTACACCTACTTTTTCTGCCGGAGTTCCCGAAATGGTTTGCACCACCAGAATAGTATCTTCAAAAATCTGAAACTGAATGCCGACACCCTCAAAACTTCCTTCAAGTGGCTCATTTACCCTGTCAACCTCATCTTTGGGAATATACGAAGAGTGCGGATCAAGCTCTTTCAGGGCTGCCATAATCGCAGTTTCAACCAACTTCTTTTCATCAACGGAATCAACATAGAGATTGGAAATCACGCTGAATACATTGTTTAGTTTTAATAATTCCGAATTGATTCGAAGTTGTGAGGATAAGGTAAAAACATGTATGAATGTTAGTAAGAATATGAATATTTTTTTCATCGGATAAAATCAATTTTGTAATATAAATGTAATATGATATTCAAATGCATGTGTTTCCCCCGTTGGGGCGTTTTTCCCCCGTAGGACAGAGCATGCTCTGTCTCTACCGCATGGCCATTAACGGGTTAATATGAAACCTGCAAAGGTACAATATTTTTCAATTAAAAACCGGTAAAAATCCGAAATGGAATTTAACAGTTGGATTATTCAAATCCGAATATATCATTTACCGTCACCAGTTCCCTTACCTCACATCCTTTTGCCGTGGCGATGGCTAAATAAATTTCAGCCAGAGGCATCTCACTCTCGTCACTTTCAACCAAAATCCTTTCGACAGGAGTTGCCTGCACACTCTCTGGGTTGAATTTTTCTCCGAAAGAGATAAACATACCGGCTTTAGTAAGCTGTGAAACCATTTCCGGCTTTCCTCTGAAACCATGAATAATCCAGGGTTGTTTCGGATTCAGGGCTCTGTGTAAGTTTATCAGTTCATTATAACAACCTACACAATGTATAATTAAAGGTTTATTAAGCGTTTCCGAAAGTTTTATCTGCATCTCAAACACTTCCAGTTGTTTTTCTATGGCAACCGGCGAGTTTTTATCGAGCCCACACTCTCCCACCGCAATCACCTGATCGAAGTTTAACAGTATTTTCAAATTATCAAGCCAAACCGATCGGAGGTTCCCGGCATCCCAGGGGTGAATCCCTGCCGAGAAAAAGATGTGCCGGCCTTGTGGTAATGTTACGGCATCATCGTTGATCAGGATGTTATAAATGCTTCGTATATCACCCGGATTGATTCTATGGCAATGCGTGTCTGTTAACATCTGTTTGATTTTCAAAAACTAAGAATGGCAAATATAAGTTTTTCCATCGGATTTTTGTATCTTTGTCGCCCAATTCTTTCAATTGATAAAGATACAATTGACAAAATGAAAGCAAACAAACTGGTTAGTGGATAGTGGGAAACAGTAAACAATAAATAGTAAATAAAAAAAGTAGTAAATAGTAAAGATGAATTCAACTGAATTATTCTCCAGTTTACCTTACAAAGTAGCCGATATGTCTCAGGCTGCTTTCGGAAGGAAAGAAATCGAGTTAGCAGAAAAGGAAATGCCGGGGCTGATGTCTCTGCGTACCAAATACGGGAAAAACAAACCACTCAAAGGCGCCCGCATCATGGGATCATTACACATGACCATACAAACGGCGGTATTGATCGAAACGCTTGTTGAGCTGGGAGCCGAAGTGCGTTGGTGCAGTTGTAATATCTATTCTACTCAGGATCATGCTGCGGCAGCCATTGCAGAGGCAGGTATCCCTGTTTTTGCATGGAAGGGTGAAACGCTGGAAGAATACTGGTGGTGTACCTTGCAGGCGCTGACTTTCGAAAACGGACAGGGACCGACCCTGATTGTAGATGACGGGGGTGACGCTACCATGATGATTCATGTAGGAGTAGATGCTGAAAAAGATGCTTCTGTACTGGACAAGCAAGTAGAAGGCGAAGACGAGCAGGAACTTTATGCCATCCTGAAAAAAGTATTACAGGTTCAAAATGGTCACTGGACAAAAGTGGCTAAAGAAGTCAAAGGTGTATCGGAAGAAACGACAACCGGCGTGCACCGTCTATACCAAATGATGGAAGAAGGCAAACTGTTGTTCCCGGCTTTCAATGTAAACGATTCGGTTACCAAATCGAAATTCGACAACCTCTACGGATGTCGCGAATCACTGGCTGATGGCATCAAACGTGCTACCGACATTATGCTGGCCGGCAAAGTAGTCGTAGTCTGCGGCTACGGCGACGTAGGCAAAGGCTGTGCGAGATCTATGCGCGCTTATGGCTCCAGGGTTATGGTTACCGAAATCGACCCGATTTGTGCACTGCAGGCTGCCATGGAGGGATTTGAAGTCTGCACGGTAGAAGATGCCCTTGCTGAAGGCAATGTTTTCGTGACTACCACGGGCAATAAAGACATCATCCGCATCGAACATATTGAAAAAATGAAAGATGGCGCTATCGTTTGCAACATCGGTCACTTCGACAATGAAATTCAGGTGGATAAACTGAAAAAATATCCGGGAATAGCGAAAATAAATATCAAGCCGCAGGTGGATAAATATATTTTCCCTGACGGACACAGCATTTTATTGCTGGCCGACGGTCGCCTCGTGAACTTAGGTTGTGCTACCGGACATCCTTCATTCGTGATGAGTAACTCCTTCACCAATCAGACACTGGCTCAAATTGAGTTGAATACCAAAACGTATGATATTGATGTGTATCGCCTACCCAAACACCTGGATGAAGAAGTAGCCCGCTTGCATCTGGAACAGTTAGGTGTTAAACTCACCAGACTTACATCTGAGCAAGCTGCTTATATCGGCGTGGAAGTTGGTGGACCATACAAACCAGAACATTATCGGTATTAGATTTATAGTTAGTGGTCAGTGGTTTAATATCAACTCACTGATCACTAACCTCTATTTCGCAAGCGCATTATTGAGATTTAAATTTATTGGGGAGAAAAACGTTTCGTTAAAAACCTGCGTACAGGTTCATCATATAATTTAAGACACAGATAAGCAAGCAGGATATTTCCGAAAAACACAACCAGCGTTAAAGGCCAGGTTTGAACAAAAGTGAGTCCGTTTTTCCATACATAAGCGTAAAACAGATACATAAAAGGATAATGCACTATGTAGAGAGGATAAGATATATCACCCAGCCATTTACACATGCCGGTTGTAATTTTGTCCGTTGTCATTCCTGAAGCTCCAAGATAGACTAGTACAGGAAAGATAAGAATTACACACACAGCATCATACAAACCATTCATCCAGGGAGAATCGCCATTTCCAATATAAGGCATCGAAAGCAACACGATGACAACCAGACTACAAATCCAGAAAACTCCCCTGATACGAACCGGACGGAAAACGCGCGACATCAGCAATCCCGCTGAAAATGAAAAAAGCAGACGCAAAAAACCGCCAATCAGATTGTAATCAGCCATTGTCCACCCCACACCCAGATGTCCGAAACCGGAAAAGTTCCCCACTGCAAATACAGCCAACCCCGCTCCTGCAATCACAACCAATACTGTAAGCGCCCTGGTCGACAGTCGGCGTAAAATCAAAGCATACAATATATTTCCAATGTATTCGAAAAACAAAGACCAGCTGGGACCATTAAGCGGAAACATCTCCCCGTTTCCACGCACTTCAGCTCCGGAACCCGGTATGGCGGGAATCAAAAAAAGTTGTAATAACAAGGCAATCATGATCATGGAAACAGCAACTCTTGTCCCATTCCACATCACGCCACCCTGTATAAAAAAAGTAACAGCTCCTAAAACTGCTCCCATGATAATCATCGGCTGCAAACGAATCAATCTGCGTTTGAAGAAATCCTTTTTTTTAATTTTTCCCCAACGATCATCGTAAGCATAGCCAATTACGAAACCGGAAAGTATAAAAAAGAAATCCACCGCAAGGTATCCATGATTAAATCCCTGATCATAAGGACTTGTGGCAAAAGCTTCGAATACGTGATACCATATCACCATGAGTGCTGCGACTCCACGTAAGCCGTCCAGTATGCGGTAATGTGGTTTCGTGTCTGCAAATGCTGCTGAAGAAATTTCTATCATACTCTTGATTCTGTTTATTGATTCTCCGGATGGCTCTTTAACTTATTTACACATCTGAAATCGATTTTATTGGTTTTTCCGGAAAACTTTGCAAATGTATAAAAATAAACAGAACAAAAGCTTTATTTTTATTGTGAATACACGCAACATCTGTTTATCCTACTGCATCTATGTTTTGTATATTAAAAAAATTAGCCTTATGAAAAAATTAGTTTTATTACTCTTACCTTTGCTGCCACTCGCAGCCTGTGAAGAACCCGAAACAAAACAATTAAAGGATGCAGAGCCTATTACCCTGAAGGCTGGCATGGAAAAACGGGTTCAACAAGATAATGCTTTTGCATTTGATTTATTTCGCCAGGTATTAATAAGCAATGCCGATGAAAAGAATATTTTTATTTCTCCTTTGAGCGTGAGCATCGCACTTGGCATGACCTGGAACGGAGCCAAAGGGGAGACGAAATCGGAAATGGAGACAGCTCTGAAAATGTCGGGCATGACCGTGGATCAAATCAACGAGTATTATCAGATCATGCTGTCGACTTTACCGAAAATTGATCCGTCGACGAAGTTGAGTATTGCCAACTCGATCTGGCCTAAGGAAGGCTATCCTGTAAAACCGGATTTTCTCCGGGTAAACCAGGATTACTTTAACGCAGAAGTTCAGGCGCTCGACTTCTCAAAACCTGAGGCGTTGAAGACTATCAACGACTGGTGTGCCCGAAAAACGAACGACTTGATTAAAGATCCGTTGGATCAAATACCGGCAAACGCGATCATGTATCTGATCAATGCGATTTATTTCAAAGGCATCTGGGCTACAAAATTTGACTCCAAAAATACTACTACCGCCGATTTTCACGCGGAAGGAGGGAACATCGTAGAGGCACAGATGATGCGTCAGGAAGCATCTTTCGGCTATTATGAAGATGAATCGGCTCAGTACTTAGACATGCCTTACGGAAACAAAGCGTTCAGTATGACGGTGATACTTCCTCGCGAAAACAAAACAACCGCCGAGGTACTGAATGAGTTGAACACCGAGAAATGGAACGATGTTGTGGATCGTCTGTACCCCCAAGAAGTTCAGGTCTCCTTGCCTAAGTTTAAAACCAAAGGGAAATATGAACTGAAAGATCCGTTGATACAAATGGGTATGGAGAAAGCATTCGATCCCAGCGCCGATTTTACCGGAATTGCCGATGATGATTTGATGATATCGAGGATAATTCACAGCACCTATTGCGATGTGAACGAAGAAGGTACGGAAGCTGCAGCAGTTACCATCGTGGAAGTTGTGGCAACCTCGATGCCTGAAATACTAACCTTCAACGCCAATCGTCCGTTTATCTTCGTTATAAGAGAAAAAAGCACCGGTGTAATCTTATTCATGGGTAAGATGGGACAGGTGGAATTATACAAATAGAGTTCCTTTTTTATAGATTATACTATCATGTAGATTGTTTACAGCCTGTTTCGGTGACAAACTGAAACAGGTTTTTTTATTTTTACGTAACGGCTGTTACATCTCATTCGTTATTTTTTAGTAAATTTGCAGCCGAATTTTAAAACTTCACACATGAACAAAATCGTTGGTAAAGAGTATTTTTCGGAGAACGTCATTAAATTTGAGGTTGAAGCGCCGTTGATAGCCAAATCGCGCAAAGCCGGACACTTCGTCATGGTGAAAGTCGGAGCCAAAGGAGAGCGCATTCCCCTGACCATTGCCGATGCGGATATCGCGAAAGGCACCATCACGCTCGTAGTGCAAAAAATGGGCGTATCTTCCTCTAAATTAGCACTATTGAACATTGGAGATGAAATAACAGATCTGGTTGGTCCGCTCGGAAAAGCTACCCACATAGAAAACTTCGGCACCGTGGTTTGTGCCTGTGGAGGTGTCGGTACCGCGCCAATGTTGCCCATCGTTGCTGCACTGAAAAAAGCCGGAAACAAAGTTATTACCGTACTGGCTGCCCGCAACAAAGACCTTATCATCCTCGAAGATCAGATGAAACAACATTCTGATGAAGTAATTGTGATGACCGATGATGGTTCTTACGGCAACAAAGGACTTGTAACCAACGGGCTGGAAATGGTTATCAACCGTGAAAAAGTGAATCTGTGTGTAACCATCGGCCCGGCCGTGATGATGAAGTTCGTGAGCATGCTGACCAAGAAATACGAAATTCCTACCGTAGCTTCGCTGAATACCATCATGGTAGATGGAACCGGCATGTGTGGCGCCTGCCGCGTGACCGTGGGCGGCAAAGTGAAATTCGTTTGTGTGGATGGCCCTGAATTCGATGCTCATCAGGTTGATTTTGATGAGATGCTGATGCGACTGGGTGGCTATAAGGATATAGAGCGCGAAGAAATGGAACGCTTCGATTGTCATGTGTAATTCTTTAACCATGTAAGTAATCATATAAGTTTTTTATCTCATAAGCTTTCATAAGCAATTTTATATAACAAGCATAATACCATATATAATCAGGTCTTAAATGACTTATATGGTTATAAAAGTAAACTAAAATGCCGAACATAGCAGAAGAAAGAGCACAAGCCTGGAGGGCTGATTTACGGGCTTCCATGAAAGCCAAGGAACGTACTGATCTGCCGCGTGTACACATGCCGGAACTCAATGCCGAATACCGCAGTCACAACAACGAGGAAGTAAACCTGGGGCTGACTCCCGAAATGGCCATGCTCGAAGCAAAACGTTGTCTCGACTGTGCCAATCCTACTTGCATGGAAGGTTGTCCGGTGAGCATTTATATACCCAAGTTCGTTAAACAAATTGAAGTCGGGGATTTTCTGGGTGCCGCCAAAACCTTGAAAGAAACATCGGCTCTACCAGCCGTTTGCGGTCGTGTTTGTCCGCAGGAAAAGCAATGTGAGGCACAATGTATTCACGTCAAGATGAAAAAAGAGGCAGTTGCCATAGGGCATCTTGAACGTTTCGCGGCAGACTACGAACGCGAAAGCGGAAACATATCCGTACCTGAAGTCGCTGCCCCTAACGGTATCAAAATCGCCGTAGTGGGCTCCGGTCCGGCCGGATTATCATTCGCCGGTGACATGGCCAAACTGGGTTATGACGTTACCGTTTTCGAAGCCCTGCATGAAATTGGCGGTGTATTGAAGTACGGTATCCCTGAATTCCGCTTGCCTAACGTGATTGTGGATGTTGAAATTGATAACCTGCGTGCCATGGGCGTGAAATTCATAACCAACTGCATTGTTGGTAAAACCATCACGTTGGAGGATTTAAAAGAAGAAGGATTTGAAGGCATGTTTGTAGGCAGTGGAGCCGGATTACCCCGTTTCATGAGCATCAAAGGAGAAAACTTTGTAGGTGTCATGTCATCGAACGAATACCTCACCCGGGTAAATTTGATGGATGCAGCCAGTTCCGAATCGGACACTCCGGTATTCAAAGGCAAACACGTAGCGGTTATTGGTGGTGGTAATACCGCAATGGACTCGGTTCGTACAGCCCGCCGGTTGGGAGCAGATCGCGCCATGATCGTATACCGCCGTTCTGAAGAAGAAATGCCGGCCAGACTTGAAGAAGTAAAACACGCCAAAGAAGAAGGTATCGAATTCATGACACTGCGTAATCCGATAGAATTTATAGGCAATGAGCAAGGCCGTGTAACCCACATGGTATTGCAGGAAATGGAACTCGGACAGCCCGATGCTTCGGGACGACGTTCTCCGGTT
>JARKQF010000160.1 GCA_029973975.1 Paludibacter sp. | reverse complement strand
AAGGTGAAAAAGGTAGTCACCAAAGTCAACAAAAAAGTACGGACAAAAATATCACTGTTCACCCTGAAATACTCCCGTATAGCTTGTCTGTCCCAAATAGTTTCCTTACGGATATATTTCCGTAATCGGCGATAGTACTTCCACCAGAACCCGGCTGCCACCATCAGCGAAATAACTTGTGAAAGTGTTGTTCCTAATGCGATCCCTTCAATCTTCATCCCAAAGCCGAACACAAAAAGCAGGCTCAGGACAATATTCAGCAAATTATTCAGTATGGCGACGACCATAGGGATCTTCGCATTCTGCATACCGATAAACCACCCTTTAAAAGCATACATACCCAATACAGCCGGCGCTCCCCATACCACAATACGGAAATAGGTCATCACATGATCCGTGGATTCAGGGCCCGACTGTATCAAACCGGAAGCTAACATCCCTATAGGATATTGCAATAATATGATCAGCACCCCTACTCCCAGACCGATCGCCAGCGAACGGATAAATGCATTCATCACCTCCGGAAAATTCCGGGCTCCCAACGCCTGGGAGGCAAACCCGCTGGAACTCATCCGGAGAAAGCCGAAGTTCCAGTAGATCATATTGAAGATATTGGCACCGAGTGCAATGGCTCCGATATACACAGCCGAGCCGAGTCGGCCGGCAATGGCAATATCGATCATTCCCAGCAAGGGGACGGTGATATTGGTGATGATATTGGGAAGGGCGAGCCTGAAGATTTTTTTGTCCATTGGCGCAAAATTACTTCAAAAAGACGATATACCCCAATTTGACCGGTTATTATCTTTTTGACCGTATATACGACCGGGTAATGGCTTTATGCAGTTCAGTACCCAAATCTTTCGTTTCGGAGAGTTAATGTAACAGGAAACCTCTTCATATCATATCTTTGTCAAAAGATACAAAACAGTAGCTACTGTATCATTTTCATTTCAGAAAACAAAATAAATTCCATTTTTAATAAAAGATTCTATTTTTTTGAAATGATAAAGCAATAATTATACTTTCTTTTTTGTAAATTTGTAAATTCACTTTATATACTTTCACAACATATTGAAAATCAGCATACTGGGAAGAAAGAGTGTCAGTTTTTCAGAAAAAAAACTCATTACATACTAATATATGGATAAGATTCAGGAACTTACTTCGAAACTTTACACGGAAGGCGTCGAAAAGGGCAAAGAAGAAGCCGGGAGGATTATTGCGGAAGCACGGGCGCAAGAACAACAGATAGTGGATGCGGCTCGCACCAAAGCCAAAGAATTGATTTCTTCTGCGGAAAAGGAAAGCGCAGAACTGAGAAAAAACACAGAGGCAGAGTTGAAACTCTATGCTGCCCAATCTACCGAAGCACTAAAAACGGAAATCATCAATCTGGTGACCGACAAGTTGTCTACCACACAGGTAAAAACGGTTGTGGAAGACAAATTATTTATGCAACAGTTGATCGTGGAACTGGT
>JARKQF010000149.1 GCA_029973975.1 Paludibacter sp. | reverse complement strand
AACTCATATTCCTTCAGGAAATTTTGCGTAAATATTCCGGATTCCAGTTCAGCATTAATTTGTTGAATAGTCCACCATTTCACCTGACTTTTTGTTTCTACAGCCAGTTTTCCTTCCGTAGAACAACAGGAAATATAGAGGTGAACAAACTGATGTTCACAACTATTCTCAATGCGGTAATTGGCTAAAAAAACGGAGTTTATATCTGTCATCCCACAGGTTTCGGCTGTCGCCCTTTTCAAGCAATCTTCAACCGTTTCTTTCAACCTGACATGGGCACAAACGGCATTATCCCATTGATCGGGATAAACATCATCTTTGCAGGAGTTTTTCTTCAGAAAAATCCGGTTACCTTCGAGGACAATGACCCTGACCACCGGATGCAGATATTTTTGCCGGTCGTTGCCCATACTGGTCTGATAGTTGGTCGAACCAATTTCCTGACCGTATTCATTCACAATGGGCAACCATTCTTCTTTCAATAAATTTCCTCTCACTGCCATCACGCGAATGGTTTCATACAGACTTACCATAATAATCAATGTGGTATAAATCTGATATATAAAGGTAAGCGCTACTGATTTTTGGTTGAAAACAAAAAGGTACACGCATACGTATGTCAGTGAAAAAAGGGCGAACAGCACCGAGAATGTGTTGGTTGTTCGTATCAACTCATTCAGGTTATTCTCCATGGATAACTTTTTACTCGAGATGGAAACAACCAATTTGTAAATGAGTTTCTTGAAAATCAGGAGTAGCAGCATAAAGCCCAAAGCAACTAATTCACCCATTACAACATGATAGGGCAAAGGAACATCATTCAACAAAATAAAAGTAACAATCACTCCGACAATAAAATAAACGGTAACTGAAACGAGATACCAGGGCAGGATGGATTTATACAAAAGGAGTACGTAACCAACCATCAGAATGGCCAGTGGAAAAGAAATAATCCATGCTTTGGTAACTCCATAAAAATCTTCTGCCAGCAGAAATGCCAAAATTGGCAATACATGGAGGATGGGATTAAAAAATGACTCGCTTATATACTTCTTTAACATCTGCTCAAAAAACAACAATGTGTATTGCTTTTATTATAAACAACACACATTGAAATAAGTTTGATCGAACCTGTTTTTAATATTGAATTTGTTATTGAAATGACATCATTCTACTCACATACTTTCCGATGATGTCGAACTCAATATTCACTACCGTACCTGATTTTATCTGATGAAAATTGGTATGTTCGTATGTATACGGAATAATGGCAACCTGAAAAGTATTCTTCGTTGGGTTACAAACGGTCAGGCTCACACCATTAACCGTAACCGAGCCTTTATCTACAGTCATATAGCCCCGTTGGGTCATTTCCCGGTCGAATTTATATTCAAAAGTAAAATACCAGCTTCCGTCAGCTTCCTTTACTTCAGAACAAACGGCCGTCTGATCAACATGCCCCTGCACGATATGTCCGTCTAAACGACCATTCATCAGCATGCTACGTTCCAGATTCACCTTGCTGCCAATTTCCAGCAAGCCCAGATTGGTACGATCCAAGGTTTCCTTAATGGCAGTTACCGTGTAAGTTTTATCCGTTTTCTCCACCACCGTAAGGCAAACGCCATTGTGCGCCACACTCTGATCGATTTTCAGTTCATCGACAAAAGTACATTCCATCGTGATATGCAGATTTTCCTGCTCTTTGCGCAAAGCAATTACTTTGGCGGCTTCTTCTATAATTCCTGAGAACATGGTTGTTTTATTTTTAATCCCCCCGGATAAATCCGTGGCTATTGATATTTTTCTATTTTATATTTTTCACCATATAAGTCACATAAGGAAACATAAGAAGAACAACTTATATTTTCTTATGTGACTTATATGGTTTATTAATTATTAAGCCTACTCTTTCAACAAGAAAGTTTTAAAGTCCTCAAAGTATTTTGTCATAGCTTGACTTTGTTTTTCGCCTTTCATGAATTCTTGCAGTTTTTCAGGAATTTCTATTTTTTCCCCGGTGATATTTTGAACGGTATCCAGAAACTTGGCCGGATGGGCTGTTTCGAGGAACACACCGGTTTCTCCTGATTCCAATCCATCTTTCAGAGCCTGATAGCCACAAGCTCCGTGAGGATCCAGCAAGTAACCTGTTTCTTTTTTGCAGGTTCTTACAGTTTCTGTAATTTGTTCGTCGGTATACCTGAATCCGCTGATTTCAGCTGTTATGGCTCCGTGATTATGTCCGTACAAATCCAGAATACGGGCAAAATTGCTGGGGTCGCCTACATCCATGGCATTCGCCAACGTAGCAACCGAAGGGCGCGGGTTGTATTTGCCAGTATTCAGGTATTCCAGGAAAATATCGTTTTTGTTGTTTGCAGCTATGAAACGTTTAACCGGCAAGCCCATCCTCTTGGCAATCAGGCCAGCCGTGATGTTTCCGAAGTTTCCGCTTGGCACACAAACCACCATATTTGAAGCAGCCTCTTCCGAAAATTTCTTCAGCTGGGCATAAGCATAAAAATAATAAAATGCCTGCGGGATGAAACGGGCCACATTGATTGAATTGGCTGAAGTCAGTTTCATTTTTGCGTTTAACTCCGGATCCATGAAAGCGGATTTCACAAGCGCCTGACAATCGTCGAAGGTACCATCGACTTCCAGCGCAGTAATGTTTTGTCCGAGCGTCGTAAACTGGCACTCCTGAATCGGGCTTACCAATCCCTTGGGATACAACACATACACATGGATACCTTCAACGCCCAGAAAACCATTGGCTACCGCGCTGCCGGTATCTCCGGAAGTGGCAACCAACACATTCACCTGTTTCTTGTTATCTCCATTTTGCTGAATGAAATAACTCAACATGCGTGACATAAACCGGGCACCCACATCTTTGAAAGCGAGGGTCGGGCCGTGAAACAACTCCAGGCTGTAAATATCATCCGTAACCTTTACCAAAGGGACATCGAAACTCAGCGTGTCATTCACAATCATACGCAACACATTGGCGTGCACATCCTCTCCGAAAAGCATATAGGCTACCGAATAAGCCATGTCCTGAAACGACATCTTATCAATATTCCTATAAAACTTTTCAGGCAATACCGGAATCTCATCGGGCATAAAAAGCCCCCTATCCTCAGCCAATCCTTTGATTACGACGTCACTCAGCGAAATGCCGGTTACTTTTTTGTTGGTACTGTAATAAAGCATATTTTTTAGTGGTTAGTGGTTAGTGGTTAATGGTTAATCGATTAGTGATCTGAAAAACTAACCACTATCAACTGACCACTAACCACTAAATTTATCCTTTTTTCATTAAAAACAAATATTCGTGGTATTTCCCATCGCTATTCACCCATTCGTTTGTCCGGCGCATGTTCCCCATCACGTTTTTTTTATAATCTATCTCAATAGCCTTGATAAGTTTACCTGATGAAGTAATAATATCCGACAATTCTGCTTTAGTGGCTTTGCCTCCGGAACTGTACGACAACAACACGTAACGCGATTGCGTTTCATCAATCAGTTTTTTCAAAGCTTCGAGCGCGATAAACTTATCCTGTTCATCTTTCTTAAATTCCTCAAAAACCGAAACCGCAGTCCGGTCGCGGGTATCCTCTCTCCGATTTGCTTTCCCGAACAGTTCAGCTTCATCATGCTGAATTACTGATGTCCAGAAATGATAATAGGACTGATACCTCACCCGGCTCGACGGCATCTTGCCGTTATTGGAGCCATAAGGCGGATCAAAATACACAAAATCATACGTTCTTTGCCGGATGGCATCAAACACATCTCCCTGTAACACCCGGTTATTCCCTGTTAACTCATAACGTTTCGGCACTTGCAACAGCAGATCCTTATACGACCGGGGCGACCATTTCGACAAATAGGCTACATAATGCCCAAGCGTACTGTCAACCTTATCCAACGCGAGCATCAGGCTTGTCAACAACACGCATTTATCTTCCCATGCAAGCTGCAATTGATCAATTGCACACCTGATTGCATCTAATTTTTGCGTGTTTTTCCGTTGAAAAGGTTTCTTGGATTCAGCTTCATCACCACCATAATGTTCTGTAAACCATCCGTCAAATCCTTTCAGCGCGTTCAGTTCATCTATAATTTCCTGATAATATGCCGCCGGCTTATTCGCTTTCAGGTAACAAGTAGCAAATACTTTCGACCATACAGCCAGGTCGTTGGAAGTCGTATTATAACCCATCTGGGCAAAAGCCTGTGACACTCTTGTGGTTCCGCTAAACCCGTCGAGCACACTTCTCACCCCTTTCAAAGAAGATACTATCTCAATGATATACGGAATAATCTTCAGCTTGGAACCGGCATATTTGATTCCCTGTGTCGTGATTTTCCCGCTCTCATTCATTACCGCATAAATTGCTGCATAAACTCCATTTCCCGTAACTCACCATAACTTCCTTGACGGCAGGCAAACTCATCATACACCTGCACCTCATCAGCATTTTCTCCCGGCTTGTAAATGATGAACGGAACCGGATCCATTGTATGTGTACGCAACGCACAAGGTGTAGGATGATCTGGCAATATGGCGATTGTCACCGATTCATCCCAGGTCGAAACCGCTTCGAATATAGGTCCTACGATGCGGGAATCCAGATACTCGATGGTTTTCACTTTCAAATCAACATCCCCTTCATGTCCGGCTTCGTCACTGGCTTCAATGTGCAAATACACAAAGTCATCTTTTTTGAGCGCCTTGACAGCAGCCTCGGCCTTACCTTCATAATTGGTATTGTATAAGCCTGTCGCACCATCTACCAGCACCACTTTTAATCCAGCGTAAACACCGATGCCCCGGATTAAATCCACAGCTGAAATTACAGTCCCACTTTTGATACCATACAGTTCCTGCAAGGTTTTCATGGCCGGTTTATATCCCGGAGACCACGGCCAAATGCTGTTAGCTTTGTCTTTTCCTTCCGCAGCACGTTTCAGATTCACAGGGTGATTTTCCAGCAAGGCTTGCGACCGCAAAATCAGGTCATTCAGCAAGTCTGCCGTTTCAGCAGCTTCAACATCAGCAGCTTTAATCATCACATCAGCGAAAAGCGTACCCGGCACATCATGAGGTGGCGTGCATTTCAGTTTTTTATTACCTCCTTTTATTTTCAGCAAATGGCGGTAAGAAACACCGGGGTAAAAGCTAACCTGTTCATTTCCCAGTTCTTTTTGCAAAAAAAGAATCAGTTCTTCGGCTTCTTCATTACTGATGTGACCGGCTGAATGATTCTTTATTTTTCCGTTTTCAATACAAATGAGGTTACAACGCATGGCCATTTCGCCCTGCGCGATATCGACACCCATACTCGCAGCCTCCAGTGAGCCTCGCCCCTCGAATACTTCAGGTACATTATAACCCATTACACTCATGTTGGCAATCTCACTTCCGGGCGCGTATCCCGCGGGGATGGTGTGCAACATGCCACATCGTCCCAATGCCGCTATTTTATCTATGTTCGGTTTGTTGGCAACCTGCAAAGGGGTTTTGTTACCCAATGCCGGAATCGGTTCGTCCGACATGCCGTCGCCAAGAATAATGATATATTTCATTTGTTTTAACCTGAATATCTTAATTTATTATTATTGCTGTCTCCGGTAAACATTTTATAACATAGATTTTTCCCTTCGGTCGAAATGACAATTGTAACTCTGTCATTCTGAGCATAGCGAAGAGTCTATAAAAAATCCTTATACCCCGGTAGCGCCTCTTCAAATAATTTCACAGCGTCCTCCATGGTGCCATAATATTCCCCTCCGGATGCATTCAGGTGACCGCCACCATTAAACACATCGCCAGAGAATTTATTGGTCGGGAACGTTCCCTGCGAACGCAACGACACTTTAATTTTATCAAAATCCTCACGCATGAATACCGAAAAATCAACTCCTGCCATCGAAAGC
>JARKQF010000142.1 GCA_029973975.1 Paludibacter sp. | reverse complement strand
AGGATTGATTACCATTATAATGATAAATACCTGATCGGAGCAACTCTTCGAAGAGACGGATCATCGAAATTTCAAACAAACAGGTATGGATGGTTCCCTGCAATTAGTGGAGGTTGGCGTATTTCAAGTGAGAGTTTTATGAAAAACTTTGAGTGGATAGCAGACATGAAAATTCGTGCCGGATGGGGAGTCATGGGCAATCAACTCAATGTTGACCCAATGAATTCATTTTCTACTTTCGCAAGTAATAAACTTTGGTCTTACTATGATATAACCGGTTCTAATACGACAATTGCCGAAGGATTTTATAAAAACAGGTTAGGAAACCCGGACGCAAGATGGGAAAAGCATATACAGTCGAATATAGGAGTTGACATGACCCTATTCAATGGTAAAATTGAAATTACCGCGGATTACTATCAGAAAAAGATCGACGACCTTTTGTTCAATCCTGAAATGTTGGGAGCCGCCGGAAGTGCCGCAGTTCCTTATGTCAACATAGCTGCGATGAAGAATACAGGAATTGATCTTTCAATAACCGGAAATACGAATGTGACAAAAGATTTAAAATTAGGAGCTACATTGACTTTCACAACATATAACAACAAGATAGTCAAAGTGTCCGACAATAAAGATTATTTTGATCTTAATTCACAAAGGTTTAGTTCGTCTATTATCAGAAATCAGGTAGGACGTCCGGTAAGTGAATTTTTCGGATATGAAATTATCGGTTTCTGGAATGATCAAAGCGAAATAGATGAAGCCAACAAAAAAGCCCGAGAAATGACAGGAAATCCCGGAGCTGTGTATCAAAGCGATGTCAAGGTGGGTCGATTCAGGTATGCGGACGTCAATGGTGATGGACAAATAACTTCCGATGACAGGAAACCGTTAGGCGATCCCAATCCGGATTTCACCTATGGGCTTAATCTAAGCCTGGCATATAAAAATTTTGATTTGAATACGTTCTTTTACGGATCACAAGGTAATGATATCTGGAATAATCTCCGTTGGTGGCGTGATTTTTATCCGGCATTTCAAGGTGCGAAAAGTTATACCGCATTGTATGATTCCTGGACCCCTGAAAATAAGAATGCAAAAGTGGCCATCCAGGAAACCAGTTCTTCTTTCAGTACCAACAATGTGCCTAACTCGTATTTTGTAGAAGATGGCTCGTATTTGAGATTGAAGAACGCACAAATCGGATACACATTTCCCCGGGAACTCACCCAAAAAATAAATATACAAAATGCACGTATATATGTCCAGGGAGTAAATTTATTCACTCTGACAAAATACTCAGGAATAGATCCGGAGATAGCCGGTTCCTCGGTTTCATTTGGTGTGGACAGCGGTACTTATCCAAGCCAACGGCAATATCTACTGGGAGTAAATATCACATTTTAAATTATTATTGATCTCAGTTTTACCTAAAAAAATAAAATAATCGTATGAAAAAGAATATGATAATAGTAGCAGCACTTATACTTATATACGGTTGTTCAGATTCATTTCTTGACAAACCGGCATTAGGTGCTTTAGATGAAGCGGTATTAGCGAATGAAAAAGGATTGAACGGATTGCTTATAGGAGCATATTCGCAAATGAATGGCAGTCCTGCAGCCCTTTGGTTTTCTTCCCCGAGTAACTTCCTTTTCGGAAGTATTGCCGGTGGAGATGCCCACAAAGGAGCAGACGGAGGAAGTGAAGTGGCCATGGATGCTTTTATGAAAATGACGATAGATCCGACCAACGGATATATAGCTGTAGCATGGAATTATTATTACGAAGGCGTTGCCCGTGCTAATTCTGCACTTCGTGTTGCAGAAATGACCGATATCCCCGAGGAAGAATTAAATAACATAAAAGGACAAGCCAGATTCATAAGAGGTCATTTTTATTTCTATTTAAAAAAAATGTTCAATAATATCCCATGGATTGACGAGCACACTACCGATTACAATCAATCTAATTTGATAGATACCTGGCCTATGATTGAAGAGGATTTTAAATTTGCGATGGAGAATCTCCCAAACACCCAGACAGATATTGGAAGGGCCAATAAATGGGCCGCAGCCTCTTATCTGGCAAAGGCCTATTTATACCAAAAGAAGTATACGGAAGCTAAAAATATTTTTGATCAAATAATTAGCCAGGGAGTAACTTCTAGCGGGCTCAAATATGGTCTTACTACACGATATGATGACAACTTCAACGCTGCTACGGAAAACAATAAAGAGTCTGTTTTCGCCATTCAAATGATCGCACATGACGGAACGAATGATATTCTCAATGCGAACGTGGGTGATATGCTGAATTTCCCGTACGGAGGCCCATTTTCATGTTGTGGAATTTTCCAGCCTTCCCAGGATCTGGTAAATTCATTTCGTACCGATCCTGATACCGGCCTTCCTTTTATCGATGATTATAACAGCCATTATATCAGTCATGACCAGGGATTGGAGTCTTCCGTTCCGTTTACCCCGGACGAAGGGACAATTGATCCCCGTCTTGATTGGACGGTTGGAAGAAGAGGCATTCCGTATCTTGATTGGGGAAATCATCCGGGAAAAGAATGGATAAGAGACCAAAATTATGCCGGCCCCTATTCTCCCAAAAAGAATGTCTATCGCCAGGCGACCCAGGATCAATACGCCGCCTTTTACTCATGGGCTCCGGGTACTGCCATAAACTTAAATGTAATCAGGTTTGCCGATGTATTGTTGATGGCGGCTGAAGCTGAAGCTGAATTAGGGAATTTGAGTCAGGCAGAACAATATGTAAATATGGTACGGCAATGATCGGCCAATCCGGAGGGATTTGTAAAAACCTATATTAATGAAAACGACCCTCTTGCAGGTTTCACTGATGTGCCTGCGGCAAATTATTTTATTGCAGCTTATCCCGATGGAACATTCAGTGCTCGAGGGAAAGAATTCGCACTAAAGGCCATATATTTTGAACGAAAACTGGAATTAGGAATGGAAGGTCATCGGTATTTTGATTTGTCTCGCTGGAATATAGCAGAAGAAACACTCAATAATTATTATCAATACGAACAAGCAATTACCAACGATCTGACCGGGGCTCATTTTACAGGAAATAAGAATGAGTATTATCCGATTCCCCAATCACAAATAGATTTAAGTGTATCGAATGGAGAGCAAATATTGATACAGAATATCGGATATCAGTAATATATACGAAAAGGATTCAAAAAATAAAAGAAGCTGTATCAAAATAGAATTAAGCCTCTGTGATTTGAATATTTGAAATTATTCCCTGATAGGAAGCTAATTAAAGAGAGGGTGAAATCACAAAAAATGTGATACACCCTCTTTTACTGTATAATCCCAAGTTTTATTGCCGGCCAGTTATACCTTTGCAGAGCTTACGTCCTCATACCCGACATGTATTTGTTATCGGTTGGGTGTATCCCAGACCCGGGTCTCCGCACAATGGATCATGGCAATCTGATCGCCCGCCTGTAGTTTGAACTCGCCCGCTTCGAGCGTCCACTCTCCTTTTTCATTCACAAAAGCAAGGTCGTCGGCCGCCAGTTGCAGCGTAACGGTTTTGGTTTCACCCGGTTCAAGAGATACCTTTTCGAATGCACGCAAACGGCGTACGTCGGGCGAAAGGGAGGCCACCATATCGCTGCTGAAAAGCAGTACCGCCTCTTTGCCGGCTACCGTTCCGGTGTTCTTCACATCCACGGTCACGGTCAGCA